>DASPMN010000071.1:0-3187 GCA_035627035.1 Minisyncoccota bacterium | reverse complement strand
CGCTGTTTCCGGGACGAAGACACCCGCGGCGACCGGCAACCGGAATTCACCCAGCTCGACATGGAAATGTCGTTCATCGATCAGGAAACGATCATGCGGCTCAACGAAGAAATGATCATCCAAATCGTCCAGACCTTAGCGCCTGAAAAACGAATCCAGCAAGTCCCATTCCCGCGCGTCAGCTACAAGGAGGCAATGGAAAAATACGGCATCGACCGTCCAGACTTGCGCGAAGATAAAAATGATCCGAACCTCTTGGCTTTCTGTTGGGTCGTAGATTTTCCGTTCTTCGAAAAAGACGACGAGGGAAAGTGGACCTTCACTCATAATCCTTTCTCAGCCGCCGTACTAGCCGACCAAGAGAAGCTCATGGCCGGCGAAGCGATCGGCGAGATCATCGCTGCCCAGTACGACGTCGTCCTTAACGGTTTTGAGATCGGCGGCGGCTCGATTCGCAACCACCAGCCTGACGCTCTCAGAAAAGTATTCTCCATCTTGGGCTACGCGGAAGAGCAGATCGAAGCAAACTTCGGTCACATGCTGACCGCTCTCGGTTCCGGCGCGCCGCCGCACGGTGGTATCGCCTGGGGCTTAGACCGTTTTATCTCACTCCTAGCCGGGGAACCGAACATTCGCGAAGTAATCGCCTTCCCGAAGACAGGCGAAGGCCGCGATCTCATGATGGACGCCCCATCGGAAGTCAGCGACAAGCAGCTCAAGGAACTCAATATCCAGATAAAGAAATAATCTCAATCAGCCGATGATAACCTCATCGGCTGATTTTATTCCTATTTCACGGTATACTTCGCTTAATGGAAAACCGCTTCACCATCAAAGCCGGCGAGTTCGAAGGCCCGCTCGAACTTCTCTTGGACCTCATCGAAAAGCGCAAGCTCCACATCAGCCAGGTATCCCTGGCTCAAGTAGCCGACGAGTACATCATTCACGTCCAACGCCTAGGCCAAGTGCCGATGGGAGACATGGCCAATTTCGTCCTGGTTGCCTCGACCCTGATGCTCATAAAGTCGCTCTCCCTCCTGCCGACCCTGCAGCTCACCCAGGAAGAAAAGCAAAGCGTCGAAGATTTGGAGCGCCGTTTGAAACTCTATGAAAAAATGCGCGAACTATCGGTCCATATCAAAGAGCGTTTCGGCAAACAGATCCTCTACAACCGCCAGCCAAGCAAGGAGCGGCCGATCGTCTTCGCGCCAGCCAAAGACGCTACCGCCGCAAGCCTGCATGAGGGTATCAAACGCGTCTTAGCCAGCCTCCCCAAGAGGGAAGCCATCCCGCAGGCGATCGTCCGGAAGGTCATAAGCCTGGAAGAAGTGGTCGAGAATCTGGCTGACCGGGTCCAGCGAGCTTTCAAGCTCCGCTTCAGCGAATTCGCAGGCCAGTACAAGGAAGAAAGGGTAAATGTCATCGTCAGCTTCCTGGGCATGCTTGAACTGGTAAAGCAGGGGATAATCAACGTCACCCAAGACTCCCATTTTCAGGATATCGCCATGGAAACCACTAAACCGGGCGTTCCCCGGTATTAAACCGCAACTCTTGGCTAAAAATCTGAAAACCCTTATACTGCAATGGTATGGAGCTAGACTCGCGGATTGAAGCCGTCCTTTTTTTCAAAAGCGAACCGGTCAGCCTTAAAAAGTTGGCCGAGATCTTGGCCGTAACCGAAGAAGCCGCCTCTGAGGCGCTTCTTGTTCTTGAAAACAAGCTTGCCGGCCGCGGCATCCGGCTCATGCGGGCCAATAGCGAGATTGCGCTTGCCACCGCTCCCGAAGCAGGGGAATTGGTCGAATCCCTCGTCAAAGAGGACCAAAATCGCGACCTAGGAAAGGCCGGCCTTGAAACGCTGGCCATCGTCGCCTATCAAGGGCCGATCGCCCGAAGCCAGATCGATTATATCCGCGGCGTCAATTCCAGCGCCATCGTCCGCAATCTGATGGTCCGCGGACTTATCGAACGCGTCGCAAACCCGGACGACAGCCGCAGCTTTCTATACCAGCCGACGATGGACCTCTTGCAGAACTTAGGCTTAACCAAGCTTGAGCAATTGCCTGAATTCGAAACTTTCAAAACCCGACTTGAAGCTATTGCCGAAACCAGCGATGAATGATTTTTTTAGTTCAAAAGTAAATATCATCGCCACAAGCTTGGCGGCAATTCTCTTGGTTATCGGCCTAGGCTTTACCGCGCTCGGCAAGAACGTGCCGGTAAAGAAAGAAGAAGTCGCCCAGGCTCTAAACAAAACCGCCACCACGAGCCCTTTTAGCAATCTTAGGCTCGAGGCCCAAGCCGCCTTGGTTTACGACCCGGAAACCGACCGGATTATTTTTGACTACCAAGGCAGCAAACCGCTGCCCCTACCTTCGCTTACCAAAGTCATGACCGCCTTGGTGGCAAGCGAGAGCCTGCCGGCTTCTGCCGTCATTACCATCAACGAACAAGCGCTCGCCACTTACGGCGAGAGCGGACTATATTACGGCGAAGAATGGCTTCTGCGCGATCTCGTCGATTACATGCTGGTAACGTCTTCCAATGACGGGGCTAACGCCATCGCTCAAGCCGTCGAACGATCCCAAACCGTTCCTTTTGCCGACAGAATGAACCAACGAGCCAAGAGCCTCGGCCTAACCAACAGCCGTTTTTACAACGAAAGCGGCCTGGATATTTCATCGGACCAAGCCGGCGCTTTCGGCAGCGCGCTCGATGTCGCTAAGCTTTTTTCTTATATCTTGAAAACCAAACCCTCTATTCTGGAGGCTACCAGCAGGGGAATAGTCCGTTCGCGGACTCTCGACGACATAAGCCATGTCGGCGTGAACACGAACGATTTAGTCGGCTCTCTGGCCGGCCTGCGCGCCTCCAAAACCGGCTTCACCGACATCGCCAACGGCAACCTGGCGGTCGTCATCGATCGCGGCCTGCGGCAGCCGGTCGTCATCGTCGTTTTGGGTTCAAGCCAAAACGGACGTTTCGATGACGTTAAGAAATTAGCAGAAGCCACCTATGCGTGGAGCCTTAATCAATAAGAGATCTTTACCATGATGACCCTCACGATGCTGAATATCCTGAAAGTGTTCGCCCCGACCACGATCGCGTTTTTTATCGGCATCCTCATCACCCCCTTCCTGACAGACTACCTATACAAGCACAAGTGCTGGAAGAAGAAAGCAGGGAA
>DASPMN010000070.1:0-2251 GCA_035627035.1 Minisyncoccota bacterium | reverse complement strand
ACAACCGCATCCTAGGATGCGGTTGTTGTGAGAAGCTTCCTATAAACAGGTCAGAGAGGCGATCGAATCGTCGCCGCGGAGTTTCATAATCCGCACCCCTTGCGTCTGGCGTCCCAAGGTCGGAATCTCATCGAGGGCCGTGCGGATGATCTGTCCTTGCTTGGAAATCGCAATGACCTCCGTTTGATCGGTGATGATCATGCTGGCCATCACGTCGCCCGTCTTGGCCGTCACGGCTGCGGTTTTAATGCCGGATCCGCCGCGGTTTTGAACCTTGTACTCCCCGATCTTTGTTTTCTTGCCGAAACCGTTCTGCCCCATCACGAGAAGGGCTGCGTCTTTCTGGTCTTTCTTGATCACGCCAGCTCCTACGATGATATCGCCCTTGCCAAGCTTCATAGCCTTCACGCCGGCCGCGCCGCGGCCCATTTCACGGATATCGGACTCCTTGAAGCGGATGGATTGGCCCTTCTTGGTAGCCAAGACGATGTCATCCCCTTTCTCAGCATGGCAGACAGACAAGAGCTGGTCATCGTCGCCTAGCTTAATGGCAATAATGCCGCTGCGGCGAACGTCTTTAAAGCTCTCCGCTGAGACCTTCTTAGCCACGCCGTCGCGCGTCACCATCACAAGAGAACCGGCGGCGTTTTTGACTTCTTTAGGGAAAGCCAATACCGACGTAACCTTTTCCGACTCGGAAATGGACAGGAAGTTCATGACCGACTTGCCGCGAGTCGCCCGCTTGCCTTCCGGTATATCGTACATCTTGATCGAATAGGCCTTGCCTTTGTCGGTAAAGAACAAGAGATCGGCATGAGTATTGGCCGTCAAGAAGATCGTTACGAAATCTTCCTCCTTCATATTAAGGTCGATCACGCCAACGCCGCCGCGCTTCTGCGCGCGGTACTCGCTTGGATCCGTCCGCTTGACATAGCCGCCAGCGGTCAGGACGAGCACGTTTTCTGTTTCCGGAATCAGGTCCTCGATGTTAATCTCCTTGGCTCCGTGCTTCACCACCTTGGTCTTGCGGTCATCGCCATATTTCTCACGGATCTCGGCGAATTCGCCTTTGATGATCTTCAGCATTTTCTTGGCGTCAGCCAAAATCGACTTAAGCTCCTGGATCAGCTCCTGGATCGACTTAAGCTCATCCTCGATCTTCTTGCGTTCAAGGCCGGCCAACTTCTGCAAGCGCATCTCGAGGATCGCGGTCGCCTGGATCTCGGAGAACTTGAAGCGCTTCATCAGATTAGCGTGAGCCTCGGGCGTATCCTTGGATTTCTTGATGAGCTGGATGATCTCGTCAATATGATCAAGCGCTTTTTTGAGGCCCAAAAGGATATGTTCGCGCTCTTCCGCCTTGCGCAGGTCATATTCGGTCCGACGGCGGACAACAACCTTGCGGTGGGAAATGAACTCGGAGAGCATACTCTCAAGCGACAAGAGCTTCGGCACGCCTTCTACGAGCGCCAGCATGTTGTAGTGGAACGTCGTTTCTAGCTCCGTGTGCTTGTACAGGCCGTTTAAGATCTTCTGCGGGTGGCTGCCGGATTTAAGGTCGATAGCAATGCGGACTTCGCCGCGGGCAGACTCATCGCGAATATCCTTGATGCCTTCGATTTTCTTGTCTCGCACCAGATCGGCGATGGAAATGATCAGGTTCGCCTTGTTAACCTGATACGGAATAGAGGTAACGATAATTTGGAAATTGCCGGCTTTGTTTTCGACGATTTCAGCCTCGCCGCGGATTACCACGCCGCCGCGACCGGTAGCGTAGGCATGCCGGATATCTTTCTCGTTGAAAACGATACCGCCCGTCGGAAAGTCCGGCCCTTTAACGAATTGCATCAGGTCATCAGTGGTCGCTTCCGGGTTGTCGGCCAAGTGGATCAGGGCATCCAATAATTCAGACAGGTTATGCGTCGGAATTTTAGTCGCCATGCCGACGGCGATACCGAGCGTGCCGTTCAACAGCAAGTTCGGCACCACGGACGGCAAGACCGTCGGCTCCTTACGGGTACCGTCATAGTTCGGGGCCAAATCGACGGTTTCCTTTTCTATATCCCGCAGGATTTCAGCCGAGAGCTTGGACATCTTGGCTTCGGTATAACGCATGGCGGCCGCTGAGTCGCCGTCCATCGAACCGAAGTTACCCTGGCCCTGGATAAGCATATAGCGCATGGAAAAGTCCTGAGCCATGCGGACCATCGAGTCGTAGACCGCTACGTCGCCGTGCGGATGGTATTTACCG
>DASPMN010000069.1:0-7077 GCA_035627035.1 Minisyncoccota bacterium | reverse complement strand
CCGAGGCGATCAGGTTAACAGCCTTCTTCTGGCGGACAGCCTCGGCCTTGATCAATTTTTCGATTTCTTTGTCTTTCATGTGTATAGATAGCTAGTTAGGCAAACTGCCGGCCGACAATATTTCCCTCGGCTTCTTTGTTAAAAAGTATTTCGCTTCCTTCCATGAGATATACCTTAGCAATCCCGACTGCAATCATCGCCCGCCAGCAGGACTCGCAACACCACCAATGGCCCCACAAATAAAGATCGGCGCCAGCCGGATCGTATCCATTCGCTTTCGCGTTTTCAGTCGCCCGCAGTTCGGCATGATTCTTCGGACTGCAGCCCTCGCACAGCTCATAGCCCTGTCCGGTCGGAATGCCTCTTTTCACCCGTTCGCACTGATTCTCGGCATGGTAATCGCTACCGTTAGCGCCCCGGCCGATGATCTTGCTATCGCGGACGACAACAGCTCCGGTTGGCATAACCTTGTCCAGGGACTTCTGCTGAGCGATCTCCCGAGCGGCCAGCATATAGCCATCATCTGGCGGAACATAGCTGATTCGAGCAGTCTCGGGCAGATAGGGATACGCGACTTTGTTCATGTAGTCATCCTAGCAGAACTGGGCTACAATTTGAACTATGACCAAATTCGACCAAATCTATCAGGAAATGCTCAGCGAGATCATCGAGAAAGGTATTCGGGAAGTTAATGAGCGGACCGGCCACGAGTGCGCCGCCGT
The DNA here is from genome assembly GCA_035627035.1 of Minisyncoccota bacterium. Lineage (GTDB taxonomy): Bacteria > Patescibacteriota > Minisyncoccia > Phycocordibacterales > XYD1-FULL-46-19 > DASPMN01. The sequence continues at coordinate 6,355 of DASPMN010000069.1, read as the reverse complement.
TCCTGGCATGCACTTCAGTATCGATCTGGAAAAAGAAGGCTTCCCTCTTCTCACGTTGCGCAAAATTCCCGTCCGAGTCTTCGTCGCCGAGCAAATGTGGTTCATTCTCGGCTCCCGTAAACCTGAAGATTTTCTGCGGAACTACACTAAAATCTGGGACGACTTCACGAATCCTAACGACGTTGTCACTGTCGCCTACGGCTACCGTTGGCGCAAGCATTTTGGCCGCGACCAGCTAAAGCTCCTTATTGACCTCCTGGAAAAAGAGCCGAGCTCCCGGCAAGCCGTAATCGTCACCTGGGATCCGTCCGGCGACGGCTTGTCGCTCTTCAAAAAAAAGAATGTTCCATGTCCATACACCTTCACGGTCAACATCTTAGGTGGGCAGCTCCACCTTCACAACATCGTCCGCTCTAACGATATGCTCTTGGGCATGCCGCATGACGTCGCCGGTTTCGCCTTATTGCAGTGCATCCTCGCCCAGCGGCTTGGCGTTAAGCCGGGCATCTACAGCCACTCTATCTCCAACGCTCACCTCTACGATATCCACTACGAAGCGGCCAAGGAGATGATCAGCCGGCAAAACGGCCATCAGCCAGTCAGGCTAAAGCTGCCCGCCAACGCCCTTGAGCGAATCGAGAAGCGCGACCTAGCGATTGCCGAAGAGATCATTTCCGGCCTTACGGAACAGTATCAGCCAATGGACCCGATCAAGGGACTTAAAATCGTCGTATAACAACATGATCAAAACATTCATCATCGCCGCCCAGACCGCTGACGGCTTCATCGCCCGGGACCACGAGCACGGCGCCGACTGGACCAGCAAGGAAGACAAAAAGCTTTTCGTCGAATTGACCAAGCGGGCCGGCGTCGTGATCATGGGTTCCAAAACTTACGAAACGATCGGCCGGCCGCTGCAAGACCGTTTGAACATCGTCTATTCAAAAAGCGGCAAGCACTACGAAGGAGTCGAAATGACCAGCAAACCCCCGCGCGAACTGCTGGCAGAACTCGAACAAAGAGGCTTCACCGAAGCGGCCATTTGCGGCGGAGCTTCCATCTACCGCCTCTTTCTTGAGGCCGGAGCCGTACATGAAATCTATCTCACCGTCGAACCGCAGCTGTTCGGCCAGGGCGTCAGCCTTTTTGACAAGCCGGTCGAGGTTAAGCTTAATCTGAAAAATCTTGAACGATTGGGCTCGGATGCTATCCTAATGCAATACGAAATACCATATGGGAGTACTGACTAAACGACAAATTATCCAACGGATCAAAGAGAAGTCGATCGGTTTTACGCCGAACCTTGATACGTTCCAGCTTCAAGAGCACGCCGTCGACTTGCGGCTCGGCTTCACCTTTATGATTCCCAAGGTCTGGCATTTAACCACGCGCGGCCGCGAGTCTCTCGACATCACCCATTTCAACAAACAAAATTCGCACTATTTCGACGTCGTAGAATTGGAAGAAGGCCAATACTTCGATCTCCTGCCACAGGAGTACGTTCTGGTCTCGACCTTCGAAGCGATCAAAATACCGAACGACCTGATGGCTATCCTCTATCCCCGCTCCTCAACCAACCGCAAAGGGCTCTCGCTCGACTTAACCGGCATCATTGATTCCGGCTACGAAGGACAGCTCACCTTGCCAATCCGCAACAACACCCGTTCGCAAGTCGTACGCCTTTATCCCGGCGAACGTCTCTGCCAGATCGTCTTCGAAGAACTGACCGAGAGCGTTACGCCGCGTCCTTCCAAATACCACAAGCACGACATCATTGAGGGAGTAAAAATGGAAAAGCAAAACGAGGTCAAGCTCCTTATGAAGGGAGACCTTAAAACGCTCAAGAAAAAATACGGGGTGAAATAGCTAGCGCGACGCGAGCTTTTTAAGCATGATTTCGTACAGGCGGACCACCTCCTCGTCTCCGTTATCCTGAACAAAGCGAGAAAAGCCGGGATGGCCGTTGACCTCGATAAGGCACAGCTGGCCGTCATGGCCGCGGACAATATCAAGGCCGGCATACTCAACCGGAAAGCGACCAAACAGGGGTTTGATAAAAGCATTTAGCTCAGAAAGGGTTCTTTCGTCTTTGACTGGAATCGCCCGAGCCTTGTCGTAATGAAGCGGGCTCAAATTGCCCGTAAACTCTGCTCCTTCAATGCTTTTTTCATAAGCAAAGACCAATTCGCCGCCGAATATTACCACGCGGTATTCGACACTCGACGGAACAAAAGCCTGGGCCAAGGCGACATAATCGTAATGATTGTTCTTCGCATAAATAGTCCGCAGAGCGGTTTCGATCTCCGCTCTGTCCTGACACAAGAAAACGTTATTGCCCAAAGAACCGGCATTGCGTTTAATGATAACCGGCAAAGAAAAATTACCAGCGATATCAGCAACAATCTCGCCAATGGTCGGTATCGAAACATACTTAAGGCCGGAAGAGCTCTCCACCAAGGGATTAAAGTAACCCTTGGTCTTCGGCATGACGACAGCTCCTTTCAGCAAGCGATAGCTGAACTCTTTGTCCCGGCAGATCTTGCCGACAGAACCGGCATTGAATGGCGTGGTCGTGTTCGTAAAGAAGAACGGCCGAGCAAGGGAAACTTCCACAAAGTTGTCGTGCGAATCATGGATGACGAAAGGAATGCCGAGCCGCTCGCAGGCCTGAACGAGACAGCGGGTGTTAGTAATGGTCGTGTTCTTGGACATATAGTACAAAACAGCCCCGTCCGGGGCTGTTTTCATTTTATATTACTTAACGTCAACCCCCATCGAGCGAGCGGTGCCTTCAACAATTTTTATCGCTGCTTCGATGTCGTTGGCATTCAGATCCGGCATTTTCTGCTCTGCGATCGCGCGGACCTGATCCTTGCTGATCTTGCCGACTTTGCTGACAGCGTTCTTGCCTGATCCTTTAGGAATATTGATAGCCTTCATGATCAGGTTCGAAGCTGGCGGCGTCTTCAATACGAAGTCGAAGCTGCGGTCGGCATAGACGGAAATAAGGGCTGGAACGATAATATCACCCATTCCAGCAGTAGCGTCGTTGAATCGTTTGACGAATTCGCCGATATTAACGCCAGCTGGACCAAGGGCGGTACCGACCGGCGGCGCAGGATTAGCTTTGCCGGCCGGAATTTGCAATTTGATGAGTTTTTCGACTTTTTTAGCCATTGCTTTGTTATTCTACTTATATTTTACGAACTTGCAAGAAGTCCAGCTCTACCGGGGTCTCGCGGCCGAACATGGAAACCAGGACTTTGACTTTGCCGCGGTCCTCGTCGATCTCGTTAACCTTGCCTTCGAAGTCCTTGAATGGGCCATCAACGATCTGAATCGCCTCCCCGGCAACCAGGTCAATATTGTGCTTGACCGTATCGCCGCCCATGCGCGAGAACAGCTCATCGATTTCTTTCTGGTCGAGAGGCACCGGGATGACGCCAGAGCCGATAAAACCGGTAACGCGCGGCGTGTTGCGGACAACGTACCACGAATCATCGGTAACGATCATATCCACCAAGACATAGCCCGGATAGATCTTCTCTTCTTCAGTGACGCGCTTGCCACCTTTTATTTTGACCTTCTTCTCGGTCGGAACCAAGACATTGAAAATCTTGTCTTCCATCCCCAACGACTCGATACGCTGCTTGAGGTTGCGCGCAACCGCGTTTTCATAGCCCGCATAGGTGTGGATCGCATACCAATTGCGTCCCTGGTTTAATTCCTGCTTAGCCATAGTGCTTCAAATTAAATGATGGTTTTAAGCGCCAACGTGAACAAGAAATCAAACAATCCCAAATAGAGGCCGGCCAGGATAGAAATGGCGATAACGATGATCGTAAAATATACCGTCTGCTGCCGGGTCGGCCAGCTTACGTGCTTTAATTCCGCTCGCGTATCGTTGAGATAGTCGCTAATGCTCATATTTCTGGTAATTAAAAATGCCCCGCGGGGCTTTATTTCTATGCTTTTATCTTACTTGAATTAAGCAGGGCTGTCAATCCCTATCAATTCTCCATATATGGCTCAAGAGCCCGGCTAATTAAGGTTGCCGGCAATGCAAAACCGATATTTTCGTACCCTTCAGCTATCGCCACATTGACGCCTACCACCCGGCCACGACGATCCAGAAGCGGGCCGCCTGAATTGCCGGGGTTAATGGCCGCATCGGTTTGGATCAGGTGATCAAGAGCTTCCTGGCGGCCCAAGGAGTCAGCCGCCACGATAGAGCGCTCAGTGCCCGAAACAATACCGACCGATACCGAATTTGAAAATTCCGATAAGGCGTTGCCGATCGCAATCACGCTTTGCCCGACGCGAACCCGCTCTTTCGCCAAATCAAGGGCTGGGAAGTCCTGCCCGTCGATATCTATCACGGCCAAGTCGAGCTCCGGATGCAGCATGATAATGTCAGCTTCATAAGTTTTGTTGTCGTGACGGGTCACCGTCAGCCTGCTTGCCCCCTCAACAACGTGCCGATTGGTTACGATGTGCCCGTCCGAAGAAATAAAAAAGCCCGAACCGCTACCGACAATCCGCTCGCTCGGACGCTCCCCCTCATCGAACCACTCAAACCACCACTGGCGCTCTGAATATCCCTCGCCGCCTTCCCTGATCGCCGAAATGGAAACGGTTGCCGGCGCGGCCCGACTGGCAACCTCTTCGATTGAAAGTTCTTCATTAGAAGTTAGCTGTGTCCAAACGGCAGGAAAACCACCATTGCCCGAAGGTGAGGAACGCCCGTCCAAATAGCCACTCCAAACCAAACCAAGGACGGCCAGGGTGACCGCCGCGCTGGTGATAACGTTAATCGCCATGAGTTCTAACTGAAAACTGCTACGCATAATTGAAGCGTAGCAGTTTTCCATGGCAAAGCGATGAACCCGGCTATTTCTCTATACCCAGAAGCTCGACTTCGAAAACCAAAGTCGCGTTCGGCGGGATAACGCCGCCGGCGCCCGTTTCGCCGTAAGCCATAGCCGAAGGAATGACGAGCTTGCGCTTTTCGCCGACCTTCATGCCCTCCACTCCCTCGTCCCAACCTGCAATGACGGTCCCAGCGCCAAGGTTGAAGCTGAAAGGTTTGCCCAGATCGTAACTTGAATCAAACTTGGTACCGTCAATCAGCCAACCGGTATAGTGAACGGTTACCTTATCTCCCTTCTTAGCGGTGTCTGCCTCGGCAGCTCCCTCCTTAAGCGTTTCAGCGACAAGCTTATCTGTTGGCGAAGCGATCATGGTTGATGTAGAAGCGGTTCCCAAAGCTGAATCAGCAAGCGTAGGAACATTAGCATTATTTCTTAAATTATAAATCCCAAACCCGACAAGAACGACTGCGACGACTACCGCCGCCACAACGCCTGCATTTGTTTTTTCCATAAGAAACGAGCCGTCTAAACTGGTAATTACCCTGCATTGTAGCGCACGAGCCACAGATAGTACACCCGATCACTCCTGTTACTCCAACAGTTCTGGATAGAATTCAGCGACCGCAGCCAGCACGGCCCCCTTTGCCTCAGCTATCGTTCCCCTGAACAATGCCCCGGCGGCGGCTTTGTGCCCGCCGCCGCCGATCCGATCCGCAACTTGCGATACGTCGTAAACGTTAGCATCCCGGCTGCGGAAACTTACGCTCACCTTTCCCGGCTCCCGCTCAACCAAGCTTGCCCCGATCATCCAATCCTTAACGGATGTCAGCCGATTAGCAATCCGGACCGACGCCGTGTGCTCGATGCCAATCCCATGAGCAGACAAATCGTCGTGCGTCACCCCGGCCAAGGCAACCCGTCCTTTGACTTCAATCCTCTGCAGCATAAGAGACTCGAAAGCAATAACCTCCGGCGCATTATCGTTTTCGATCGCAAACAGGGTCCCGCCGATATTAGGGGCCCGCTCAATCAAATTAGCCGCCGTGAGAAAGGTGCGCCGGTCTGTCGGCGGATAGCGGAAGCCACCCGTGTCGGCATAGATACCGACCAAGAGGCAGGTCGCCATCGATGAGGTAATCTCAACATTCCAGACTTCAAAAATATCACTGAGAATTTGGCACGTTGCCGGATAGCTGGAATCGACCAGATTGATATGGCCATAACCCTCATTGGTGACATGATGATCGATCACGATCACTCGCAAATGATCAGGAAAAACGACATCGCCCAACTTAGAGATTTGGCTCAGGCTCCCGCTATCAAGGCTTACAAACGTATCAAATTGCGACAGGTCGGTCGCCAGAAAATTCTGAGGAACGATATTCTCGACGCCGGGCAGCGCCCTGAACGATGCTGGGATTTGCGAATCGCCGCTGATAATGATTACCCGCTTGCCAAGACCTCTCAAAGCTTCCCCCATCGCC
>DASPMN010000068.1:0-4598 GCA_035627035.1 Minisyncoccota bacterium | reverse complement strand
ATTTTCGGCCTCTTGTTCTTCCTGACAGCCTTCTTCTTTCAGTCTAAAAAGCGAATTTTAAATTTGTATTTTGCGGTGCTGGCAAGCGGCATTGTCGTGGCGGCCGTTCAAATGATCAAATTGGCCGTGCCCGGTCTTTTTGCTGTCGTTTCATTGGGCAATCCGCCGCTCAATTTGGTGGGGAAGTGGAATTCTCTGGGAATCTTCCTGGGGCTGTGCGTTATTGTTTCTTTGATTCTTTCGAATCTGATTGCGAAATCAGCCCAGTCGGTCCAGCTTCTGCTCAAGATCAGCCTAGCGGTTTCTCTCATCGGGGTGGCTTTCGTTAACTTTTATCCTGTCTGGGCCGTGCTGGCCGTTTCTTCGGCGGCCGTCTTGCTGTATGGCAGATTAGCAAACAAGTCATCGGAGGAAGCGGTCAAGCCTTCAGGGTGGAAGAATGCCGGGGTGCTTGTTTTTGCCGTTGCGCTTCTCTTTACGGTCCTGGGCCGGGAGGGGTCTGTCCTTTATCGCAATATTGCCGCTTTGCAACAGCGGGTCGGCGTTTCCGTTATAGAAGTTAGGCCGTCTTTTGGCGGTACGGTAGACATTGCGGAGCAGACGCTCAAGCGCTCGCCGCTGTTTGGAGCTGGGCCTAACCATTTCGCTTTGGAATGGATAAAATACAAGCCAGCGTCGGTCAATCAGACTCAATTTTGGAATGCGAATTTCGATGCCGGCGTGGGAACTTTGACTACGGTACCCGTAACGACCGGCTTGCTCGGCGTTCTGGCCTGGCTCGCTTTCTTGGGGGCTGTCGCATATTGGGGCATTAAGGGATTGCGGCAGACCGCTGATAACCGCACTAATCAGGGGGTCGTTTTCCTGTCTCTCGCCACGGTCGTGTATCTGTGGATTTTCATGGCCATCTATGTCTTGGATACGGCTCTCATGGCTTGGGCTTTCATTGCCCTTGGCTTGCTGACGGCAACCTTGTGGGAGCTGAAGCTTGTGCCGACGGCGACGATTTCACTCGGCCGCACTGGGGCGGCGGGGATAACGGTAGCGGGAGTTATGGCTGCGCTCGTGCTTATGAGCTTATACGCTGCCGGAACCAAGAACGGAGCTACTCTTTCTTATTATCGAGGCATGAGCCTGATGGATGCCGGCGCTTCTATCGATAAGGTAGAAAAGCACGTGGCCACGGCCGCTCGCTTGGCCGGCAACGACCTTTATTATCGGAGCCTGGTTGATATCGGCCTGGCAAAGATGAATCAGCAGGCTTCGGCGCCTCGTCCAGCTGATCAGACCGATGAACAGGCCGCTGGCGCGTTTCAGGCTATTTTATCCCAGACCTTGGCTAACGCTGAGCGCGCGTTCCAGGCTAACGAGCATAACTACTTGAACGCCTCTTATCAGGGGCGGGTATCGGAGTTTGTCGTTCCGCTCAAGGTGTCTGGCGCTTACAAGTCAGCTCACGATTGGTACACTCGGGCAGTGGCTTTAAATCCTCAGAATCCGGCTGGCTATCTTGATTTGGCACGTCTTGAAGTGGCGAATGGCGATAATGCCAAAGCTCGGCAACATGTAGCCAAAGCCTTGGAAATCAAGAGCGATTACGCGGCGGCTATCCTCTTCCTGGCTCAACTGGAGGCAGAGGAGGGTAACTTGGCTGAAGCGGCCGCTAAAGCCGAAGAGGGAACCAAGTTGGCTCCGACGGATGTGGGGGCTTGGTTCCAGCTTGGTTTCTTCCGCTATCGTGCTGACGATTATTCAAAAGCCCGCGAAGCGCTTGAACAAGCCCTAAAGCTAAGCCCGTCGTATGCTAATGCGCAGTACTTCTTGGGATTGACGTATGACCGTTTAGGTCTGAAGCCTGAAGCTCTCGCTCAATTTGAGGCCATTGCCCGTTCTAATCCGGGCAACAAGGAAGTGGGGGCGATCATCGAAAATCTCCGAGCTGGCCAGCCAGCCTTATCGGGAATCTCAGCTGAAGGAGAAGGGGATGAAGAGCCGCCAATCCAGGAAGAATAAAAACGATGGTGCGGAAATTTTTCAGCTTATTCAACAAAGAGATAGGCGGTCTGCATGAGGCCGCTTTTCTTCTCGGATTGTCGACGCTGGCTTCGCAGGTGCTGGCGCTATTGAGAGATCGCTTGCTCGCTGCCTCATTTGGCGCGAGCGGAGAGCTCGACGTTTATTACGCCGCGTTCCGGGTTCCTGATCTGATTTATGTTTCTTTGGCGTCTTTCGTTTCGGTGACCGTCCTGATTCCTTTCATTATCGAGCGTCTCTCCGGAGGAAAGGAGGTGGAGGTTAGGCGTTTTCTGGATCAGATTTTGACCGTGTTCATTGTTGTTATGGTTGTTGTAAGTGGTGCGGCTTTTTTTGCCCTGCCTTATATTTCACCGCTGCTCGCGCCTGGCTTCTCGGCCGAACAACTGGCTCTTCTGAGTACGCTGTCGCGATTCTTGCTGTTGTCGCCCTTCCTTTTGGGTTTGTCTAACCTATTTGGAGCCGTAACGCAGGCAACCCGTAAGTTTTTTATCTACGCCCTCAGTCCCATCCTTTATAATCTCGGAATTATTGTCGGTATTATTTGGTTGTATCCTCGTTGGGGTTTGGTAGGTATTGGGGCCGGCGTGGTGGTCGGTGCCTTTCTTCACTTGGCCATTCAATGGCCAAGTGTTTACCGAGCCCGACTTTTCCCTGGTCTGACAAGCTCTTTCTCGGCTGTCGAGCTGTGGCGGGTCGTAGCGGTGTCTCTGCCGCGAACCCTGACGCTTTCGGCGCATCAATTATCGCTGGCGGTAATCGTTGCTCTGGCTTCGGCCTCCGGCCGGGGTGCCGTGTCGGTTTTCAATCTGTCCTTCAACCTGCAATCGGTGCCATTGGCGATCGTCGGGGTGAGCTACTCTGTCGCCGCGTTCCCTGCGTTGACTAAGATGTTTTCAGCTGGCGAACATGAAAAATTCGTTGAACAAATATCGGCCACCATCCGCCATATTATCTTCTGGTCGATGCCGGCCATGGTTTTTTTCATCGTCCTCCGGGCTCAGATCGTCCGGGTGCTTTTGGGAGCTGGCGAGTTTAGTTGGGCTGATACACGCTTGACGGCCGCCGCCCTTGCCGTCTTCTCGGTTTCGGTTCTAGCTCAGAGCTTGGTGCTCTTGTTTGTCCGAGGCTATTACGCGGCTGGCAAGACGGCGCGGCCGTTGGTGGCGAACACGGCCTCTTCTGCTCTGATTGTTGTTTTGGCTTTTGCTTTTGTCTGGCTGTTCAAAAACATCCCGGTCTTTGAATATTTTTTTGAGGCCCTTCTGCGTATTGGTGATTTGCCGGGAACGGTAGTGGTTATGCTGCCGCTGGCTTTTTCAGCGGGTCTTTTGATTAATGCCTGCATTTTCTGGTGCTTTTTCCAGCGGGATTTTGGTTCTTTCCCTAAAGACGTTTACAATACGCTGTTTCAAACCTTTTCGGCTTCGGTCTTGGGCGGGGCGGCTGCCTATCAGACGCTTGATTCTTTGGGTATGATTTTCGACATTAACACCTTTTGGGGCATTTTCCTCCAGGGTTTCGTAGCAGGTATCCTTGGTATCGTCGTCTGGATCGTTATTTTGCGGCTGTCTGACAATCAAGAGATCAAAGATGTGACGCGGGTTGTCCATCGGAAGTTCTGGAAGCGGGTTCCGGTTATGCCAAGCCCGGAAGAGCTCTAAGCGTTCCCTTTTTGCCGGTTTTCCGGTAGGATTCAATCGTATGTCCCACAAACTGAGCAATATTCGAAACTTCTCCATCATTGCCCATATTGACCATGGCAAGTCGACTTTGGCTGACCGCATGTTGGAGGTGACCAGCACGGTCGAGAAGCGCAAGATGCGCGAGCAGGTGCTTGATAGCATGGAACTTGAGCGCGAACGCGGCATTACCATCAAGATGCAGCCGGTCAGGATGAAGCATGCCTATGGCGGCGAAGACTATGTAGTCAACTTGATTGACACTCCCGGCCATATCGACTTTTCGTACGAGGTTTCCCGCGCTCTGCAGGCCGTAGAAGGAGTGGTCCTCCTTGTTGACGCGACTCAGGGCGTTCAAGCACAGACATTTACCGTGCTCTCGATGGCGCGCGAGCTCGGCTTGAAGGTGATTCCGGTTCTCAACAAGATCGATCTGCCGAGCGCTCGGCCTGACGACATCAAAGAAGAAATTGTCACCTTGCTCAACTGCGACGAAGCTGACATTTTGGCGGTCTCTGGTAAGACCGGCGAAGGGGTGCCGGCGCTCTTGGATGCCATCATTGAACGGGTGCCGCCGCCGGCAACTGAATACGCCGAAACGGCCAGCTCGCGTTCTTTGGTGTTCGACTTTGAATATTCAACCCACCGCGGCGTGATCGTATATGTCCGCGTGCTGGATGGGCAAATCAGTCGGGGCGATCTCTTGACCTTCTTGGCAGCAGAAGACAAATTCTCCGTTCTTGAGCTGGGGACTTTTGCTCCAGCGAAAGAGCCCCGGGAAAAACTTTCCGCAGGGGAGATCGGCTATTTGGTAACCGGCATCAAGAATCCGGGCCAGGCGAGGGTGGGCGACACGGTTACCGCCGTCAAAGAGCCTCTGCC
>DASPMN010000067.1:0-4186 GCA_035627035.1 Minisyncoccota bacterium | reverse complement strand
CAAATTCGCGGCAGTCAGGATCATCAAGATCGGTCAGGCCGTCGTTATCGTTATCGTTCCCGTCGCTGCAGGCGGCCTGAGTGTTTTCCGGTGTTCCGGCAGATGGCTCCGCGACCGTTATCGAGACGGTCGCCGTATTGCTATCGGCGCTGCCGTCAGTGGCCTTGAAAGTGAAAGAATCGCTGCTAGGCGTGCTGCTGGCGGTATAAATGACGATTCCTTCTTCGGCTGTTAACTTTCCAAAGGTCGGTTCGGTAACGACAGAAAAGACCAAGCTGTCCCCTTCGATGTCGGATGCCTCAAGATTGATTACGGTGACACTGGATGCTTGGACAGTCGAAGTCGTGCTATAAGCTACTGGTGCGTCGTTGACTGGGGTAACGGTAATGTTAACCATGGTTATACTGCTGTCTATCGTGCCGTCATTGGCCGCGTACGTGAATGAGTCGGTACCGTTGAAGTCGGCATGGGGAATATATGAGAAGGATCCGTCGTCGTTAAGCGTGAGGGCGCCGTGAGTGGTTCCTTGCGCGAGCTTGGCGGTTAGATAATTTTCGTCTTCGTCGGAATCATTGCCAAGCACGCCGGGGGCGTCGATTTCGAGAGCGCTGTCTTCGTTGGTTGAATACTCATCGTTCGTAGTCTGAGGGGCATTGTTGGCTGATACGCTGATGCGCACCGTTGCCTGTTGGCTGTCGGTTGTACCGTCGTTAGCTTTGTAGGTAAACGAGTCGATGCCTGTGTAATCTTCTGTTGGGGTATAGGTAAAACTTCCATCGCTGTTAAGGGTGGTGGTGCCATTGGCGGTGTCGGTAATCAATACCGCCGTCAGAGAATTGTTATCAATATCGCTGTCGTTATTCAAGACCCCAAGAGCGGATATGTTGAGCGAAGAATTTTCTGGAGTCGAATATGCGTCATCGTGTGCACTCGGGGCGTCATTGGCCGGATCCACGCTGATCGAAATCGTAGCAGTGTTGCTTACCGTCTCCCCGTCGTTTGCCTGAAAGGTGAACGTGTCCTGGCCTGCGAAATTGGCATGAGGGGTATAGATCATGTTTGGCGCTTCGCCGCTTAGGGTACCGTTCGTTGGGCCCGATTTAATCGTATATGTAAGAGGGTCTGATTCGGGGTCGGTGGCGGTAAGGGTTAGCGGGGCCGGGACATCCTCGGCGACGGTAATCTCTTGATTGTTTGCGATTGGGGCCGTGTTGGGCTGAGGGGCTGCGGCTTCGCCGGTCAGCACTATTTTGTCGACGCGGAAGTGTTCGTTACTGTCGTTATTGTTATCATTTCCGGGCATGCTGGCTCTGAAGCGCAAACGGAAGACGGTTTTATTAAGGTTGTCAGGCAGAGAAAATGCAGCCTGAGTCTGCCAAGTCGCATCCTCTCGCATGTCGTGAACCTTTAGCTGGTTCCAGTTTTTGAGGTCACAGCCTCCTGATCCTTTGGCATATTCGAGGACTCCACGATCAGAGGCGCTGTTCGAATTGCTGTCGCCGCGCCAAAAATACGAAAGTTTAAGATTAGTAAACCCTATTGCGGATATTTCTTTGCAAATCCATTCTTCTCCATAAATTTTGGCAAATCGTCCACCGTCAGGACTGGCAGTTTCTTCGCCGCTATTTTCTGCCGCTTGGGCTAAGGTAGTAGTTGCCGGCTCAAGATTGTCGATTCCAGTCTCGTTCCAGTTTGGGACATCTGCAGAGCTTGCTCCTGCTCCAAATGATTCATCGATAAGAATATTTGTCGCCCCAAACGCTGTTAAAGGTTGAATCATAGACAGGCAGAGCGCGATCGTAGTTGTGACAGCTGCTATCCGAGATCCGTAGGCAGCAGAACGGTGTATTTTGTACATAAAGTTTATTTACTAATAAAGGAGCCCCGTTTGCACGTTGCTCCTGCTGATACTTGAATTTTACTTCATGAAGTTATCCGGTGCAATGTTAAGCTGTTTTGTATATACTTGCAGATATGCAACGCTTTTTTGACACCTTGTTCGTTCGGGTTATGCAGCGCTGGGGAATGACTCTTTTGCGCTGGTCGTTGGGAATCGTTTTCTTGTGGTTTGGTTTGCTGAAAGTTTTTGGAGCTAGTCCGGTACTGCCAATGCTAACCGAGACCTACGGCTTTGTTCCGATGGAGATGTCGAACTTTGTCATTATTTTAGGCTTGTTGGAAACGGTCATTGGTCTTGGTTTGCTGTTCAAAATCGCCTTGCGGGCGACGATTGCGCTTTTGTGGCTGCAGATGGTTGGAGTTTTCGCGGCAGTTTTCTTGGCGCCGGAGGTATTTTACGCCGCCAACCCCTTCTTCTTGACCTTGGACGGGGAATTCGTAGCCAAGAATATTGTCATAATCGCCGCTAGCTTGGCCATTGGCGGCCACGAGCTGAAATATTGAAGCCAGGACCGCTTTCTGTTAGCATTAAGCGGTATGCGGGCATAGTTTAGTGGTAGAATGACTGCCTTCCAAGCAGTAGATGGGAGTTCGATTCTCCCTGCCCGCACCAAAAAAAACGCCCAGTTGGGCGGTTTTTGGCTATTTTCTGGTTGAAGTAGCACTATGTTCAAAGGACGTTACCAGGGCGCCTAAGGTATTTATGTCCTGCTTGGACGGTTCCGTAAAGCTTCGTTTGACGATTTGGAAGCTGGCGTACGGCGTTTTAAGGAAGCGGATGGCGCCATAGACGTGAACATAGGGAGTTTCGGCGTTATCTTGGGCTGTCTTGTGGAAAATCACAGTTTCATCATTGATTCGGTCGCAAGCCACGACTTTGCTGTTGATGGAACGCATCAGGTCTATATCCAAGAGCGAATGTTGTTGGACGGGTGTCAGGCTTTCAAATGCTTTTGCGCCTTTGAGCTTCGCAGGGTCCAGGTGGGTAGGGCGGTTTAATTCTTCGCAGAAGTTTCCGATGCTTATGATCGGAAGCTGGCGGTCGATTTCTTTTAATACATCCGACCCGGCCGTGCCGCGGCTCAAAGGGTCATAGAGTCCGCCTAGAAGATATCCGGTAAAGCGGTTGGGAGTAGTAAAAATCGTAGCTTCGCCCTCGTTTTGTTGCGGCTGATCGGAAATAGATCCGGAGAAAGTGTCGAAGTGGATGACGGCGGCGGTTCCGTCGCGATAGACGCCTGGACTGGTTGAACCAAAGCTTGCTGGGTGAGAAAAAGAAATGCCAAGCTTTTCGTCGCGGTAGGAGATCAGAGGATCGGCGGCTTGCGGTTTGAGTCCGGCTTCTTCGCCAGGAACCGTTTTTTTGGCGATATCGGATTCTTTGAAATATAGCTCGTACACAAAGAAGCCGTTTATTGCCAAGAGGGCGGTAAGCAGGAGAATGCTGAGGGGGCTGTAGCCTTGCTGCTTCATATCCCTATTGTGACTCTTTTTTAGGAAAAGAAAAAGCCCCAATTGCTTGGGGCTTTTTCTTGTAGTGGTCTCCGAAGTTTTCGGAGCGTGCGTAACGTTTACTTAACAGCGTCTTTGAGTGCCTTAGCCGGGCGGAACTTTGGAACTTTCATTGCCGGGACGTTTACCGTTTCACCGGTGCGCGGATTGCGAGCGGTGCGAGCAGCGCGAGTCTTGGTGGAAAAGATGCCGAGGCCTGCAATCGATACTTCGTCGCCCTTTTTGAGAGCGCCGACAATCGTGTCGATCATAGTGTCAACAGCTTTTTCGGCTGAAACCTTGGTTCCAGCCAGGACTTCGTGAACTGCGTCAACGATAGCTAGCTTGTTCATAGTCTCTTGGCTTACTGTTACTAAATAGCGACCTTCTGCTTGAGGCAGACCATCAAACATACATGAAGTATATAGTTAAGCCATATTTTCCGCAACCCCTCATTCATGAAGGGTCCTAGCGGGCGTATTCGACGACGCGGTTCTCCCGAATTACCGTAACTTTTATTTCCCCGGGGTATTTAAGCTCTCGTTCAACGCGTAAGGCGATTTCGCGAGCCAAACGATGGGCTGCCAGGTCGTCCGTTTCTTCCGGTTTAACGAAAACGCGGACTTCGCGGCCAGCCGCAATAGCATACGACTTCTCAATGCCGGGAAACGAGTTCGCAATGTCTTCCAAATCTTTCAATCGCTTGAGATAGTTCTCGATGCTGTCGCGTCGGGCGCCTGGACGCGATCCAGAGATGACGTCGGCGACTTGGACAATGATTGATTCGATTGTTTCG
>DASPMN010000066.1:0-2075 GCA_035627035.1 Minisyncoccota bacterium | reverse complement strand
CCCGGGCCGCATCATACATCTGTCCGGTAAGCCGGGCGAAGAGCGAGATCACAACCATGATCGTCGCTCGGGCGACAGAAGCTCCGCCGCCGGCAAGCAAGGCGAAGAGTACAACAAAAATACCGCCAGCGGCCACATTCGATTTGAATGACAAGAGCGACAAGTTGCGCATTGCCGCATCGGCAATGATCGATAGATTCTGACCGGACAAAACAACAATATGCGAGAGGCCGGTTTTCCGGAACGCTTCTTCAATGTCATCATCCATGCCGCGCGCACCGACCACCAAGCCGCCGGCAAGCGACGCGCTCGGCTCCGGTATTACCCTCGCAACGCCGCCCAGAAACCATCGCTTGAGAGCAAACAGCTGCCCTCGAATCGACCAAACACTTTCGGAATGCAGTACGATCTTAGGTTTGAACATTCGATAGTAGACTCTCTCCTTTGCAAGATAATGCACGTAATCAAATTCCCTGCCGGTATCCGTTTCGAAATTTTCCGGCAATTCAATTTTTCCTTCAACCATAATTCGATCACCATAGCGATACCCAACATGCGGATCGACCGTTACCAAAACGCGCTCCCGCGTTCCGTCCGGCGCGAGCACCAAGCGGATACTCTTTTGATCTTCAAGCGGATCATCTACAATCTTGGCTTCGAAAGAAACTTCCTGACCGATATCATTTTGGAAAACATAATCGCGGGCGGTCACTGAGTGCCAGCGCCAGAAAAACACCAACGAAAATCCAAAGACGAGTAAGAAAATTTTGATCGTTCTCATGTTCTGATCTTTAAACAAGAGGATAAATAAAAATCCGCAGAACGCCTGCGGATTTTTATTTATTCCTGCTCATCCATCGCCTTGTTGGCCAGCTTGTCGGCGACAGAATTGAATTCGCGGCGGATGTGAGTAAACACTACTTGAGACTTGAAAGGCAGAATCGTCTGATGCACCTGATCAGCCAAAACCCGCAAGCGCGGTTCCTTGATCTTGTACTCGCCCTTAAGCTGCTTGCACACCAGTTCGCTGTCGAGCCTGTGCTCGATCGAAACGCCGGACAAATCTTTGAAATTCTGTTTGAGCGTCTCAAAACCAAAAATCGCCGCCTGGTATTCCGCTTCATTGTTGGTCATGACGCCCAAAGGCTTTGAAGCTTCGACAAGAGAGAGGCCTGCTTCGTCCGTAATCAGAATTCCAGCGCCGGCAATGCCAGGATTGCCGCGCGATCCGCCGTCAGTATAGAGAGTCAATTTAAGCATGAGCACATCTTAGCTTGATTACTGAATATCGACAATCCGCAGCCGCAATTCCGGCCGGCCGCGAAAATACGACTTTTCAATATTAGCGAGCAAATTAATCCGCCGGCCCTTTTCTAAGATTACACCTTTGAAGCGGTGGCCATAAGAAGCATCGAATTCGCCTCGTTCATTGGGCGTACACAAAAAGAAACCAATCGCTTTTACGGTTCCCCATTTAGCCTTGAAAGAAAGTTCCAGGTGGATGCCGCCGTTGCCGAAGCCGCGCGCGCTGGCTAGTTCCACGTTATTAAAAAGAAACACCGGCTTCGGATTGCCAATGCCAAAAGGCGCTAGCCGATTCACTGTTTGCCACATGCTTTCAGTCACCTCATCAAGCGACAAGACTGCGTCGACAGTATGGCCGACCGCTGCTTCCAAGCGAGGCAGGCTCGCCATTGCCCGCTCAAGCCTCGGCAAAAGATCGGCCTCTCGTTCGGCCGAAAGCGAGAAGCCTCCAGCCATGACGTGTCCGCCGAAATTGGAAAAGAAATCCGTCCCCCCGGCGGCGGCCATCAGCTCCACCATATTAACCGTCCCGTCCGAACGACACGATCCTTTTATCTCCCCCGCCCCGTTTTTTCCCCACAGGAAAACCGGGCAGCCGTACTTCTCTACCACTCGTGCCGCCGTCAGTCCGAGAACGCCAAGCGACCAATTTTCCGCGCCGAGCACGATGAGCGCAGGCGTCTCCTTGTCGCCAAAACGGCTCTCAATCGCCTGGAGAATGGTTTCGACCGATTCGCGCCGTTCCTGGTTTTTGTCTTCCAGATGCTTGG
>DASPMN010000065.1:0-3992 GCA_035627035.1 Minisyncoccota bacterium | reverse complement strand
GCCGCCGGAGAAGATATTCAAAAGGCCAAAGAATTGATTGCCACCAAAAAAGCGTTCCAGGGCGATCGTGTCGACGCCGGGAATCGGAATAGCTGCGCCAAAACGGAACAGGGCAAGAATGCCGAGAGTAAAAAGAATCTTAGTACGCAGACTGGCGTCTTCGAACGTCAGCCGCAGCTTATTGAGGAAAGTATCCATAGGTTTAACCTATTTTATAGTACCGCCAACACGCTCGATCTGCGCGCGGGCCGAAGCCGAAACCTCGCAGCCTTCGACCGTGATTTTCTTAGTGAAATTCTTGCGGCCAGCCAAGAGCTTGATTGCCGGAATGCGGCCAGCCCGACGGCTGACGGCCCCATCGGTAACCAAAGTTTTAGGATTGATCATCCCTTCGAGAGATCGCTGCTCGATAACGTCGAGAGAAATTACTACCGGCTTGTCGTGAATACTCTTGTTGCTGTTCTTGCCGCGACCGCGCTGTTTAGGAAGCTTCTTGATCAAGTCGCGGATTTCTGGACGAATACGATGGCCAGCACGAGCTTTCTGACCCTTGGTACCGCGACCAGCGGTCGTGCCGCGCTTGCCGCCGCGGCCGACGTAGCGCTTTTTCTTAAGACCGGTCTTTCGTTGTAAGTTATTGATCTGCATGGTCGTAAAATTACTTGATCTTCTCCAGAGCAATAATGGCTGCTCGAGCGTTATTCAACTTGTTCTTGCTGCGAGACAGGACCTTAGCGTTCACATCGTGAACGCCAGCCAAGTCAAGAACGTTACGAACCGAGCTGCCCGCCACGATACCTCGAGCCGGAGCCGGCTTGATGATAATGCTTGAACTGCCGTACTTGGCAGCCGTCTCATGACGAATGGAAGACGTCTTGGTCAGGCGAACAGTGATCATTGCTTTCTTGGCGCTGTTCATGGCCTTCTCAATAGCCAAGGCGGTATCTCCCGCCTTGCCGGTACCGACGCCAACCTTGCCCTTACGATTACCGGCCACGAGCGTGACCGCAAAGCTGAAGCGGCGACCGCCGGCAACAACGCGCGCCACGCGGCGAATATCTACGATCTTGTGATCGTATTCCGGCTTTGGGCGCTCAGGGCGCGGACCGCCGCGATGGCCGCCCGGTCCTCCCCTTCTATTATTACCGTGTTGATTTCCTCGTTCCATATAATATTAAAATTCCAGACCTCCGGCACGAGCGCCTTCGGCAACTGCCTTAATGCGACCGGTATAACGATAGCCTGAGCGATCGAATACCACTTTCGTAATTTTTGCCCCCTTGGCCTTTTCAGCCAACTTGGCGCCCACCTCCTGAGCAACGCTAATCTTAGCGAAATCCGACTTAGCGGCTTTTACCTCATGGTCGCCAGCGGCGGCCAAAGTCTTGCCAGCGACGTCATCGATCAACTGAGCATAAATGTGCTTGTTTGAACGGAAAACCGACAAGCGAGGGCGCTCAGCGGTGCCGCTAATCTTAGCACGGACGCGTACGTGGCGTACCTGGCGGCTATTTGGAGTTTTGTTAGTGCGTGGTGATGACATAAGCTTTATGCAGATTTCTTACCTTGCTTACGGCGGATAAATTCGCCGACGTAGCGAATACCCTTGCCCTTGTAAGGCTCAGTCTTCTTGTGCGAACGGATCTTGGCGGCAAACTCTCCGACCGCATCCTTGTCGATGCCGGCTACTGAAAAGTTGTTCTTTTCTACGGTCATCTTGATGCCTTGCGGAATCTCAAGCTTGACCTGATGAGAGAAACCAAGGTCCAAGACCAAGGTATTGCCAGCCAAGTTGACCTTGAAACCGACACCTTCGATCGCCATCTTCTTCTCAAAACCCTTCGTAACGCCTTCGATCATATTCTGGATATGCGAAGAGTAGGTGCCCCAGAGAGACTTAAGGAATTTGTTTTCACGCTTCGGCAAAAGCGTAACGCTGCCATCAGCCATAGTGATGGCGATATCCGTCAAAAACTCCCGTGTAAGGCTGCCAAGCGGGCCCTTCACGGTAAAAGTCGTGCCGTTTTGAGTAATCTCAACGCCTTTTGGAATAGCTATAACTTGTTTGCCGATGCGTGACATAGTTCTGTATTACCAAATCATGAATAACAATTCCCCGCCGACGTTCTGCTCCTTGGCCTGTTTGTCAGCCAAGATGCCTTTTGGCGTCGAAAGTACGGCCAAGCCCATGCCCTGGCGGACAGAACGAATATCGGCTACGCCCTGGTAGATGCGGCGAGACGGTTTTGACATGCGCTTGACTTCGGTCAAACGGGATTTTCCGCCGACATAGGCCAGATCGCACTGCAAGAATTTGCGGTTCTTCTTGCCGCGCTTGCTGACGTCCGAAAGATAGCCGTTCTCTAGGAGAACTTTAGCAATCTCCATCTTCACATTGGAAAGCGGGACGATCACTGAAGGCTTGCCGACCATAGCGGCATTCTTCAGCTGGACCAACATATCTGAAATAGGATCGGTTACCATGATGATTTCTTTATACCTGGGATTTTGCCTTCGTTGGCCAATTCACGGAAACAAATGCGGCAAAGACCGAAGTCACGCATGAAAGCGCGCTTGCGACCGCAACGGAAACAACGTCGAACGACGCGTGATGCAAATTTTGGTTCTCGATTGGAACGGGCGATTGCCGATTTTTTTGCCATATACAAATAAAAATGCTCTGAACGAGCCTCACCATATTAGCAGGAGGGCCGTTTACTGTCAACGCATACCGTTAGAGCGGAAATGACAGTACGTACGCCTGTTTGGTTAAGGTTCTCTACCCTACCGGGCAGATCTATCGCCAAGACGATAACATATATATTACTAACAAAAATCCTGAGAGATGTCAAAGAAAAGCCGTCTTGTCTTTGATTTAGCAAACTCTCTGAGCTCCCGTGCTATACTGCAAAACATGGAAAAATTCCCTAGCTCCCACGAGAAGCCGCCGGCAGGACCGCCGCCTTTGCCGGAGCCTGTTCCAGTCCCTCCTCCGCTCCCCGAACGACCAGAAATGCCCGAAACGGAATCATCCCGACAAAGCCGGAATATCGTACGGGAATCAAAGTGGGCCCGCTTGGCGGCGGATAAAGATATACAGGAAGGGCTTGGAGCCCTGGCCCGCACAGCCGCCAATGCCGGCATTAGTCTGGCCGACCTTATGCCCGCGGGCATAGGAGAAATCGGGTCCTGGGGAGCGGACGCGCTAAAATGGACGAATTGGATATTAAGAGGCCTCGGCCTGATCGAGAAAAACATCGATCTTACGCCGAGCGTTTCCAAAATGACCGCTACCGGCAGCGAAGCCTTCGAATTCATATCCTTAGGCCTCATGCCAAGCCACGCTATCGAGACCCTGCTGCAGCTCAAGCGCGAAGACCTGCCAAAAATCCGGAAAATGATTGTTCGGATCAAGAAAATCCTAGCCGAAGAACAGGCTGATTACCTTAACAACAAGCGCGAAATCGACGACGCGATGGAAGCATTTAATAATCACGACGACCATGAATAAGAAAGAAGCCTTGATCGTGCTCATACGCCACAGTTTCCTTCTCCCAGAGGAAACCAAAGCCGGACTCCTGGCGGAGGTCGATGCGATGGCGCCAGAAGACGTCGAAGCCCTAGGCTTGCTATTAACCAAAGAGAAGAAAGACGCCTTGGCGGCCAATACGCTAGAACTGGAAGAAATCGATGCCTTGGTCGCCAAGATTCAGCAAAAACCCTAGAACCAAAGATCCCGCCATATGGCGGGATCTTAAAACTTTGAAATTATTTCTTGAACGGAAAGCCCATTCCCTTGAAGAACGCGAGGGCGTCCTTGCGGTTCTTGGCGGTTGTCACCATGGTGACTGAGAAACCGAATACGTCCCGGATATCTTCGTCGGCAGTTTCAGGGAAAATAGTATGCTCTTTGATGCCGATGGTCAGGTTGCCGATCTCATCGATGCTCTTTTCGTCAAAACCCTTGAAGTCGCGGGTTCGAGGCATGGCGA
>DASPMN010000064.1:0-3673 GCA_035627035.1 Minisyncoccota bacterium | reverse complement strand
AGGGATGGCGATCGGCAGAATATTGAGCAGCCAGAAAGCGAAGCCGGTTTCGCCGGCGATCTCGATTTTCACCCGGGCCAGCTGTTCCGGCGTTACGCCGTAATTGGCCAAGGTCTCCGATAAGCCGGCCTCGGCTTCTTTCTTTGATTTTTTAACTTCTTCGTTCGCATAGCGGACTTCGATCTCGTCGCCCTGAACTTCGATCGAAGAAATCTGCCCAGCGATTATTCCCTGCGCCACTTCCGAAAGGGAGATAGTGTCGGTCGACGTCTGCCGGTCGACCAGCGCCGAATAGAGAGCGACGATAAGCGCTAAAATAAACAGCCCGGAAAGGATCTGGCCGCCGAACTGGCCCATCATCTGGCCGTTGGACTTCTTGCCGATCGGAGATTTATTATTCGCCATAATTAAGTACGATAAGTAGTGATGGATAAAGACAACGTGGCCATTATACTGGAACCGACCGAAAAGTGAAGGAACTTCATGCGGTATCGATTGGCGTTAATTTAGCGCCCAGCATAGGACCGATAAGGACAGAAAGCCTGGCTGGTTGAACAGATGACTTCCGGACCGCCGGCCAAAGGACCCTCGTCTGAACAGGTCAAAGCGTGAACGTATGCCTGCGTCGAAGCGTCGACACTGCCACTGGCTAGCAACCCGTGATCGGCCTGAAAGGCTCGTAGCGCCTGGGCCGTAGCGTGACCGAAATAGCCCGTCATGGACGAATGGTAATAGCCGTAGCGGGACAAGAAATCCTGCACGAGGCTCACCTGCCCAGCAGCGGGACCGTTAGTCGAACCGACAGACATTGCCTTGGTCAGATTTACGCACCGCGGCGTATGGGCTGTCGGCGCGCCTCGATAATTATGATCAGCAAAAGCCGGCGCGGCAGCTGTCAGTCCGGCAAACGTAAGAGCTATGGCTAGAAGTTTTCGAGATTGCAGCATGTGATGAAATTATTCTCTGTTAAGCGTCCTAGACTTCTTCATCAAACCTCAACAGCTATTAAGATTGTATGAACTCCTAGAGACTCGTATACTAGATCAATGCAAACAAAGAATCCCCTTTTGGCCGTACTCGCTCTTTTGGCCGTACTCGCCAGCGGCGTCTGGCTAGCCGGACCCTCTATTAAAAAAACCCTCGAGGGCGTTGGCGCCGGAAGCATGACGGAAAATCAAACCGCCCTGGAAGCTTCCGCCCTACTGGCGGGTCATTCTAAATTTATTCCCGAAGACCAGAAGTCAGACCTGAACGCTCTTTTGAAAGAAGGTTCGTATACCGTCTTCCTTCCCTCGTCCCCTATCTCTGACATCAAAAGCCACATCGTTGCCAGCCGTTATGAAAGCGATCGGTTAAAACACGGACAGCTCTTGATTACGCTGCGCGGCCGTACCCTGGCCGTCAATGTCAAAGAGGGCAAGCTCCTGATTGGCGCAGATACGATCAGCGAAGCCGATATCAAGGTCGGCGACGACGTCATCCATCTTCTCGACTGAACTTATGGCCGCGTCAGCCGGGCCGAGACGACCAGCCGTTCGCTGTACGTTTTCTTCGAAGACAGCCAGGAGCCCGTACAGGTTATGATCCGCAGTTCGGCCCTTCCCGCTGTCTCCATCAGATCCGGCGACAGCGCCTGATTGTAGGGATAGCGGTCGATAGCGTAGACCGAGAACGTCATTATCGTGCCTTTTTCATCCAGGACCTGGACCTCATCGCCGATTTCAACCGTCGGCAACCGGTAAAAGACCCCCGGCAAACCTAAAGCGTTATCCAAATGGCCGTTTATCACCGCGCCGCCCTCTTCTCCCGGCTTCGGTCCTTCTCGGTACCAAGCCACGTCTTTGAAGCGCGTCGGCGTACCAACCGCCCCTTTGGCATTTACGCCGACCGGCTGGACCTCAGCGTCAATGCCAAGACGCGGGATCAGAAATCTGGACGGAGCTCCGGCATCAGCAATAACCGGCGCGGCCGTTGAAACCCGAAGCCCCCGGAAAACGTCACCGGCCGAAGAAAAACGTTCCTGCAAAAGAGAATCGAGCGGCGCATAGGAAACATGCGCCAACAAGAGAACGGCCGCCATGGCAGAAACAAGGATAGCAGATACGATTGTTCGGCGTTTGGTTTTTTGCATCGGCATTTTTTTTAAATTGAATCCGCTTTATAAGCATAAAAATACCCGCCTTTTATGATAAAAGCGGGTATTTTTATTTTCATCGTTGATTTCTCGGACCAACTGATCTCAGTTTAGGATTACACGGCTCGGCTGCGCAGAGCGACAATGCCGCCAGCTACCATAGCCAACGCGGCAGCAATGATCGTCAAATAAAGGGAGGCCCCTCCGCCAACGCCGGTCTCAGGCAAAAGCGGCGTGGCGGTTCCCGTCGTGGTACCGACGGTTGACTGGTCCATTGTCGACTGATCGTTAGTACCGGTAGTCGTATCAAGCAAGCCGCCGTTGCCGTTGGTTTCGTTGTTGGCAGTAGACTGCGTCAGCGCTGCCCCCGTATCTGAATCACTTGTGCCGACTTGGGCCTGGGCGGCCGATCCGGCAGCAAACAATGCAAACATGAGAAGCGCAATGAAAGATGACTTAGCAATAGTCATAATAGTAATTCTTTTAGAATGATTGATAATGCGAATTTTCTGTCGACCCGCGCTTCCTACTATAGCTGAAGGCAGATTAAAAATATGTTAAACGGGCTTGCGCTTCACTTTAAGCCGGTATACTGGCAGCGGTTATCATTGAGTTTTCATGAAGCCATCCGGTTTTCGGATCTATAAACTACTTAGCACTTCAAATGAAAAATACTATTCGCACCTTTCTTTTGCTATTCATCCTTACGGCCTCAGGCGCAGCGCTGGCAGTCCTGCCTTCGAAAGAACAGGCTCCCAAAAAGATAACCCTGGCTGAGAATGTCCCAACGACTTCTCAGGCCATGCCAGCGCCCGAGGAAGAAGCCGTCGCCCCAATTGAAACAGAGCCGGTGAGCGCGCCTAAGAAAACCGAACCGAAAATTGCCCAGCCGCAGATCGTTAAGACCGCCAGCGCGGCTGAAAAAGAAATTCCCGCAACCTCTCCATATTCTTACCGCCTCTCGGTGCCCGCCATCGGCATCAATGCTCCAGTTCTTGCCCTCGGCCTTGAACCGGATGGCAAAATGGACGTTCCGGACAATTATACCGAGGTCGGTTGGTACAAGCATGGCGCCAGGCCCGGGACTGTCGGCGCCGCCGTCCTCGGCGCCCATGTCGACAACGGCAGCTCAAGAGCCGGCGTTTTCAAAAATCTGAAAAACCTGAAAGTCGGCGATGACATCTACACGACCGACACCTCAGGCCGAAAGCTTCACTTCCGCGTTGTCGAGCGCAAGATTTATGATCGCAATCTGCGCGATACAACCGAAGTAATGACCGCTTCAGGCGTAGCTCGCCTCAATCTTATTACCTGCCACGGAGCTTGGCTCCCTGGCGAAAACACCTACAGCCATCGGCTTGTCGTTTTCGCTGAGCTCGTAAGCTAGCCCTATCTCCCGACCCGCACCTCAACCCCCTTCTCCCCCAGCACGTTGCCCCCGGCATCCTTCGCCACGAAGGTAACGGCGTAGATCCCGCTCTCTTTCCATGTCCAGCCGGAAAGGTCGACGATCGCTTCCTTGTGCGGGTAGTCCTGGTA
>DASPMN010000063.1:0-3434 GCA_035627035.1 Minisyncoccota bacterium | reverse complement strand
CAAAAGGAGCCTTCGATTTTCATCAGGATTTGTTGGAAACGGTTTGCGAAAAGCTTAAAAAGTCAGGCAGAGGAATGCTTCAGTAATGGGTCTTAATAAAAAAGCGCCTTGGAGGCGCTTTTTTATTTGGGCGTCTTGGAGCTCTTCCGGTATAATTGGCCCATATGAATATTATTTGGCACAGCGAATCTTCGCGTCGAGCATTAGAAGCCCTTCGTTCCGCCGAGCATGGATTAACTCGGGACGAAGCCCGCAAGCGGTTGTTAGAAACGGGACCAAATCGTTTGCCGGAAGAAAAAGTCCCGGGCGTACTGTCTCTTTTCCTGCGGCAGTTTACGAGCCCCCTCATTTTCGTCCTGCTGCTTGCCAGCTTGGTAGTGTATCTGATGGGGGAAACCGTAGACGCGGCCGTAATCGCTTTCGTTCTCTTCTTCAATGCCATTATCGGCGCAGTCCAAGAAGGGAAAGCGGAGCACGCTCTGGCTGCGCTAAAGCGCTTGACGACAACGAATGCCATCGTTGTTCGGGATGGTTTGGAACTTTTGGTGCCAGCCGAAGAGCTGGTGCCCGGCGATGTCATTGTCCTGAATGCCGGGGACCAGATCCCGGCGGATGCCCGCTTGCTGCATGCTAACGGTTTGAAGATAATCGAATCTGCTTTGACAGGAGAGTCTGAGCCGGTAGAAAAAAACATCGAAGAAATAGCCGAGGAGCGTTTGCCGTACGCTGATCAGCATAACATGGTTTTTAAGGGCACTCTGGTCGCTTCTGGTTTGGGTCGGGCCGTGGTTGTGGCAACGGGGACAAGTACGGTTATCGGCCAAATATCGGAAAAGATCAGCCATATTTCTACTGATATCCCGCTCAAGCGCGAGATTGACAGGCTGTCCTACATAATGGTCGCCGCGGTCGCCGTCTTGAGCGTTTTGCTGTTCGTAATCGGTGTCGGCTTGGGGCGCGAACCTCGAGAAATGTTCGTCACCACGGTCGCTCTGGCTGTTTCGGTGATTCCTGAGGGATTGCCGGTCGTCATGACCTTGGTCTTGGCGCTCGGCGTCTGGCGGATGGGCAAGCGCCACGCGTTGGTAAAGAAGCTGCAGGCGGTTGAGGCTTTGGGGCAGGCAACGGTGATTGCCGTCGACAAGACGGGAACTTTGACCCGTAATGAGATGGTGGTGCAAAAGATCTACGTTGGAGGCAGGTTCTTTTCCGTCACGGGAGAGGGATATAATCCGCAAGGAGAGATCCAGCTAGCGGGCGCAACTATTGATCCGGCTAATCACGCTGAACTTCTTCTTCTGGGTAAGT
The DNA here is from genome assembly GCA_035627035.1 of Minisyncoccota bacterium. Taxonomy (GTDB): domain Bacteria; phylum Patescibacteriota; class Minisyncoccia; order Phycocordibacterales; family XYD1-FULL-46-19; genus DASPMN01. The sequence continues at coordinate 2,126 of DASPMN010000063.1, read as the reverse complement.
TGGCGTCGTTTTGCGCCAATGCCCGAGTCGCTTTTGAGGAGGGCAAAGCATCCTGGCTCGTGTCTGGCGATCCGACGGAAGCGGCGCTCTTGGTTCTTGGCGAAAAGATCGGATTTCATAAGGCTGATCTTGAGGCTGAATGTCTGCCGTTAGGAGAAATCCCTTTCGATCATGATCGAAAATATCATGCTACTTTGCATAATGTCGACGGTAAGGGTTTTGTTACGGTCGTAGGCGCGCCGGAAAACGTTGTCGGCCTCTCAAACCGTTCCTGGTCGCCCGAAGGCGAGCAAGCAATGTCCGAGGAGAGCAAACAAAGAGCGGCAGCGATCGTTGAGTCGCTTTCGGCCGAAGGGTATCGGGTTTTAGCGGTGGCGATCAAGCAGGACGCTTCGCCCGGCGGCTTCGAAGGCTCCTCCCTTAAGGATCTCGTTTTTGTCGGTTTCTATGCGATCCGAGACGGTCTAAGGCCTGAAGTGCCGGAGGCTATGGCGCGCGCTAAGCAAGCCGGGGTCAAGGTTGTCATGATTACCGGCGACTATCCGACGACGGCTGCCGCCTTGGCGCGGGAGGCGGGAATTTATCGCGACGGGGACACTATCGTTACCGGCCTTGAGCTGGAGACGCTTTCTGATGAGGACCTTAACGGCCGCCTGGCTCAGGCGTCCGTGTTTGCTCGCGTTACGCCTGAGCACAAGATGCGGATAATCGAAGCCTATCGCCGCCGCGGCGAGATCGTGGCCATGACAGGCGACGGCATCAATGACGCTCCGTCCCTGGTCGCCGCTGATCTTGGCGTCGCGATGGGGCGCATCGGTACCGAAGTCGCGAAGGAGGCGGCTGACATCGTCCTTCTGAATGACGACTTCGGCAGCATTATCTCCGCCATCGAAGAAGGCCGGACTATCTACCGGACAATAAAAAAGACTTTGCTTTATTTGATATCGACGAGCGTCGGCGAGGTGCTGGTCATCGCGGCAAGCCTTTTCTTGGGCTACCCGTTGCCGGTCTTGGCCGCTCAGATCATTTGGCTCAATCTGGTGACGGACGGCTTCCTTACGTTGGCTTGGGCATTGGAGCCTAAAGAAAATGATGTACTCTCAGCCGATTTCCGCCGCGAGCACCGCTTGATCGACCGCTCCATGCTCGTACGCATCGCCGTCATGTCTGTGCCGATGATGGTCGGCACGTTGTGGCTGTTCGAGCGCTATCTCGACGGCGACTTGGTTAAGGCTTGGACGGTGTCGATGACGGTGCTGGCCGTCTTCCAGTGGTTCAACGCTTGGAATTGCCGGAGCGAACGGCAGACGGTTTTTTCCCGCGACATCCTGACGAACACGGCTTTGATATATGCGACCCTGATCGTGATTTTCCTGCAGCTTTTGGCGGTATACACCGCTCCTTTGCAGAAGGTCTTGCAGACAACCGCCCTTTCGTTGGACGACTGGCTGCTTATCGTTCCTGTCGCCTCAAGTATTATTCTCGTTGAAGAGGTAAGAAAATTCTTAGTCCGGCTATATGCCCGCCGACGAACCCGCAGTGTCTAGCAGCTTGTTGGAGAGCTTCAAGATTTCTTGTTTGACGGTATTCGGCGAAGCTGCGCCGCGGATGACGAAGGTGTCGCTGTGCTCGCCGGCTGTTTCGACGTGGAGATCGCCATAATGGAAGATATTGGCCACGATGCCGTTTACTTGGACGCTGATGTCCTGGATGCGGTCCAGGCGCAGGCTGGTAGTTTCATAGCGGAAAAACCCTTTGAACTCAAAGTCGATGACGCGCTTGTCGGTCACGATCCAGACGTCGAGATAGTAATGAGTCCAGCTGATAAAAAGCAGGGTCCACAGGGCGATGAGGAAAATGACATAGGCAACAAGAAGCAGATGGATATGCAGAGGCTCAAGATCAAGCGGGGTCGGCGAAAAGCTCTTAGCCGCAAAAGCTAAGAGCAGGGGCGCGATTCCCATGATTGCGATGAGAGCTACTTGGACGGCGAACAGAACCCAGTGCCGCCGGACTTCGATAAGTTTTTTTTCGCCAGTCTCAAGAAGGATCATAGTGTTCGGATCAAGCTGATTAATATGAGGCCAGCGGTAGCTAGGATGATCAGGCCGCCGAAATAGAGGATT
>DASPMN010000062.1:0-2231 GCA_035627035.1 Minisyncoccota bacterium | reverse complement strand
AAGCGAAAGCGCATCGCCATCGAGACCTTGGAAATCTATGCCCCGCTGGCAAATCGCTTAGGCATGTGGCGCATCAAAGGCATGCTCGAAGACGGCAGCTTTCCCTATGCCTATCCGGAAGCCTACAAAAAAGTCGTCGCCCTGCGAAAAACCAAAGGCCGCGAAACTATCAAGCGCCTAGAGAAAATTTATCGCACGCTCGGGCGAGAATTGGCCGAACGCGGCCACAAGGATTTTCAGATCGACTACCGCGTCAAATACCTCTACAGCCTCTACAAGAAGCTCCTGGATCACAATATGGATATCGAGCGTATTTACGATATCTCAGCCTTGCGGCTGATCGTAACCACCGAAGAAGAATGCTACCAGGCTCTCGGCGTCGTCCACAGCCTCTGGCGGCCCGTGCCAGGCCGTCTGCGCGACTACATCTCCTCGCCTAAGCCCAACGGCTACAAGAGCATTCACACGGCGATCTTCACGAGCGACGGCAGCGTCGCCGAAATCCAGATCAGGACCAAAGCGATGCAGGAAGAAGCCGAATACGGCAATGCGGCCCATCTGGCCTACGCCGAATCCGGCAAGCCGGCCGAAGGCGGCAAACTGCCCAGAAGCCTCAAATGGATTCAAGAGCTCATCGAATGGCAGAAACATGTCCACGAGCACGAGGAATTCCTGACCGGCCTGAAAACAGACTTCTTCCAAGACCGGATTTTCGTCTTTACGCCTAAGGGCGAAGTAATCGAATTGCCGGCCGGGGCGACGCCGATCGATTTCGCCTACAGCATCCACTCCGATATCGGCAATCACACTTCCGGCGCGAAAGTGAACGGGAAGTTCGTCGCGCTCCACACTCCGCTCGAACAAGGAGATATTATCGAAATCGAGACCAAAAAAGCGAGCAAGCCGTCGCATAAATGGCTGGAATACGCCAAAACCGCCGGTGCCCGCAAGCATATCCGCATGAGCCTGCAAAAAGATTTGAAGAAGTAGCCAGCTTGTTGTTAGAGGCTGAAGTTCCGGATGTTATACAGATCCGCATCGACGGTTTCTTCTTGGGCCGCGATCACCTCCTCCTGCGGCTTGTCGTTCATAAGCAAAGCTGGCGCATCGCCTTCTAGGCCGATCGCTTCCAGGGCGGCAGAAGCCTGTTTTGCCGCCAAAAGATCCAGAATTTTATGCAAGTCGTCGTTGGAGAAGAAATCGATCATCACTCGCCCGCCGACATCCTTCTTTTCGACTTTGACCCGAGTGCCGAGCTTCTCGGTCAACTGCTCCTCCATTTCGATGATCTGGGGATCAACAAAAGCGTCCTTCTTGCGAATGCGTTCGTAAGCGATACGGCGGGCGATCCCTTCGGCCTCGCGCACTGTCAGCCGTTTGGCGACAATCTCCTGGAACAAGGTCTTTTGCTCTTCCGGCCGATCGGCGAGCATGAGAATGGGCCGCGTATGCCCTTCGGTAATCTTGCCGGCAACCAGCGCGTCCAGAATGTCCATCGGCAAGGCCAAGATGCGGACGCTGTTGGAAACGTATTCGCGGCTCTTGCCCATTTTTTTAGCGACCTCGTGATGCTTGAGGCTGAATTCAGAAATGAGGCGCTGGAAAGCCTGCGCGCGGTCAACCGGGTTCAGGTCTTCGCGCTGCAAGTTCTCGATGATAGCCATCTCGAGCTTCATCTTGTCCGTATCCTCGCCGGAACGGATCACTGCCGGCATTACAGAAATGCCGGCCAATTGAGAGGCGCGCCAACGGCGTTCGCCAGCAATGAGTTCGTATTCAACCCTCATGCTGCCATCCTCGCTGTAGACTTCTTTGCGCGTCACCGCGATCGGCTGCAAAACGCCGTACTGCCGGATCGAGTCCGCCAAGTCGCGCAAACGGTCCTGATTGAACTCTCGTCGCGGCTGATACGGATTAGGCTTAATCTTATCGACCTCGATCCAGAAAATAGCGCCTTGATAGTTTTCTTGCATGGGCCCATTGTATCATCAGCTTGGCTGATCGCGCAAAATTGCTTTTTTATGCGGATTTAGTAGACTGAATCCGTAAGCCGGAGTGGCGGAATTGGTATACGCGCACGACTCAAAATCGTGTGTCGCAAGGCATGAGGGTTCGAGTCCCTCCTCCGGCACCAACGCAAAAGGCCCGCTTGATAGCGGGCCTTTTCAACAAAACTCTTCATTGTTTCCCTAGATTAGTGTAGTGTACTTTTAGTCAGTAATCAGATCTTA
>DASPMN010000061.1:0-2266 GCA_035627035.1 Minisyncoccota bacterium | reverse complement strand
TCGATGGCGATGCGCTTTCGCTTGTCCGGGCGGACATGTTCAAGGGTGCTGACATTGTGCAGCCGATCGGCTAGGCGGATCATGATGACGCGGACATCGGCCGCCATGGCGACGAAGAATTTGCGCAAAGACTCGACATGCCGTTCTACGCCTTGGTATTTGAGTTTGCCGAGTTTCGTGACGCCTTCGACCAAGAACAGGACATTGACGCCGAATTGGCTGCGAATTTCCTCATCAGTCGCAACGCCGTCTTCGATGGTGTCATGCAGAAGGCCGGCAGCGATCGTTTCGGCATCGGCATTAAGCCCGGCCAGGATTTTGGCCACTTCATAAGGGTGAGTGAAGTATGGTTCGCCGGAAAAGCGTTTTTGTTCCGCATGGGCTTTTTGAGCGAATTCAAAAGCGCGGACAATGAGGAGTTTGTCCATTTCCGAGGGATTCTTCATTAATTGGACGATATCTTTGGGGGCCATAGGCCTCTATACCTTAGCAGAAAGGGCGCGCAAAAGAAAAACCGCCTTTGTTCGGGCGGTTTTAAAGCGGGGGCTAAAAGTCGTAGAAATAGACATCTGCTTGGTCTTTCCCATAGTCGGGTATTGCTACTTTGTAACCCTCTGCTTGAGGAGGATGTGCGACCTTGCCAACGATGTGCCAGTCTTTGTCGCCGGTTTTTGGCAGTAAGACGTCGACAATCTTGAGAGTGATCCTTTTTGGTATCGAGCCAATATCGGGCTGCTGAATGCTCCTGAGGTTAAGGACTAGGATTCCTTCCGGGGCGAGTTGGAATGAAGGCGGGTTGTCGGCTGTTCGCAGTTTTGCTTTAGCGACATGCGGCTCTTTGATTTCCACGATCGCGTTCCTTCCTAAAGCGGCTGATCTGTTTTCTACTCTATTCCTTCCCCTCGGTTTTCGCAAGCTTGTGCGGGTTGTGCATCGGGCAGAATTTGTTTGAACAGCGCTCGGGAATAGTCTTAGTGCCTTCCATCATGAGGGCGCTACACATTGGACAGGCATTGCCGGTCGGTTTGGTCTTGATGATGTTCTTGCAGTCAGGATAGTTGGAGCAGCCATAAAAGGGGCCGAAGCGGCCGCGCTTCTGGACCATGTTGCCGGATTTGCACATCGGGCATTCGACGCCGGTATCGTTCGGTCCGCCCTTGCCTCCGGTCTCGTCCTTTTTGATGAACTTGCATTTCGGATAGTTGCCGCAGGCGACGAATTTGCCGAAGCGGCCTTCGCGTTCGACGAGATGGGATTTGCCGCACTTGGGGCACATCTCATCAAGTTCTTTCGGTCCTTCGAGTTTCTTGCCGTCGAGCGTCAAAGCGCCCTGGCAGTCAGGGAAGCGGGAGCAGCTGTAGAATTTGCCGCCACGAGACAGCTTGATGATCATGCTATTGCCGCATTCCGGGCAGACGGTTCCTTGCGGCGCCGGGCCAAGATCCGTAATCTTCGGGATGTCGTTTTTGGACTTTACCTCCTTCTTGAACGGATCGTAAAATTCCTTGAGGGCTTTGACATAGTCTTTGCTGCCCTCGGCGATGCTGTCGAGCTGGTCCTCCATGAAGGCGGTGAAGTCGTCGCTGATATATTTGTCGAAATGCTCGCTCAAAAAGTCGCTGACGACTTCGCCGGTCTCTGTCGGCCGGAGAGATTTGTTTTCTTTGGCGACGTAGTCGCGGTCTTGGATGGTTTTGATAATCGAAGCATAGGTGCTCGGCCGGCCGATGCCGCGCTTTTCAAGCTCTTTAACGAGGCCGGCTTCAGAGTAGCGGCTTGGCGGCTGGGTTTCCTTGCCTTCATGGCTGATGTCGGCAAGATCGAGCTTTTCCCCGATGGCGAGCTTCGGCAGATCGACGTCTTCGCCGCGGGCGCGCGGATCGGCCTTCAGCCAGCCTTCGAAGAGAACCCGGGAGCCGTTGGTCGCGAAGGCAGGAATTGATGCATCTTGGGCGGTGGCGGTAACTTTGGTTTTTAGAACCTTGGCATCAGCCATTTGGCTGGCGATAGCGCGCTGCCAGATGAGCTGGTAGAGCTTCTCTTCCTGAGGGTTTCGTCCGGCGGCGGTGATATTGAAATGGGTGGGGCGGATCGCTTCATGGGCTTCCTGGGCGTTTTTGCTTTTGGAGGAGTAGGTTTGGCGTTTGTAGTGATCGGCGCCGAACTTTGCTTTGACGGTCTTTTCGATCTCTTCCAGCGCTTGGTTGCTCAAGAAGGTGCTGTCGGTACGCATGTAGCTGATATGGCCGGCTTCGTAGAGCTTTTG
>DASPMN010000060.1:0-5730 GCA_035627035.1 Minisyncoccota bacterium | reverse complement strand
CGGTCACCTTTTCCAACCCTGGATACTTCCCTCCTTGCAAGAACTCGGCGGTCCTTTTTTCTACGGCAGTACAGATCTTTTCTCCCGCAAGCTTCGCCCCTTTTTCGTCGGCTCCGATCAGCTCGACGGCGATCTCTTCGCCGCCGTAACGGGAGACCGTATCCCCGATGCGCACCGCGTCCTTGATGATATCAGCAACGGTTTTTAAAATCTCATCGCCTGCCAGATGTCCAAACGTGTCATTAACGCTTTTGAAACGATCGATATCGATCATCGCAAGGCTAATATGGCGGATGGTCTCTTTCCGCTTCTCCACCTCTTCGGCCGCGATCAGGTCGAAATGCTTCTTGATCGATTCCTCGAAATAGCGACGATTGTACAATCCTGTCAAAGGATCAGTTAGAGCCTTATGCTCCAAGCTACTCCTCTCCTCTTCCAACCGGGCGTTATGTTCCTGCAGTTTTGGAACCAGTTGTTTGAACTCAAGATTTTCTTGTTTAAGTTCGAGATTCTCTTGTTTAAGCCTAAGATTCTCTTGTTCGGACGCGCGCAAAAGCCGCTCCAACTCCTGGATCTTCCGGATCTCTGGCGAACCCTCCTGTTCTTCGGGCGATGGAAAACCTTCTTTTGAGTTCATAGGTTTAAACCTTAATACTACTTAATGCCTTAATCCTCTCCTCGATCGGCGGATGAGTCATGAAAAGCTTGTGCATGCCCTGCAGAGCCTTGGCTCCGAAAGGATTGGAGATATATAGATGGGCGGTCGCATTCGACGCTCGCGCCACCGGCGCATTGTAGCTGCCGATTTTGCGCAACGCGGAAGCCAAACCTTCCGGATAGCGGGTAAGCAAGGCGCCGGTCGCATCGGCCAGGAATTCCCGACGGCGCGAGATGGCAAGCTGAATCATCATCGCCGCCACCGGCGCGAGCATAATGAGAACGAAGCCGACAACGGCAAAAATCGCATTGCCGCGGCTATCATCATCCCGTCCGCCGAAAAACGAGGCGCGCAGGAAAAAATCGGCCAAGAGCGAAGCGAAGCCCGCCATGACGACCGCGATCGTCGAGACGAGCATATCCTTGTTGCCGATATGGGCCAGCTCGTGGGCGATCACCCCTTCCAATTCGGTTTTCTCTAGCATCTTTAAAAGGCCGGTCGTCACCGCGACGACCGCATGTTTTTCATTGCGGCCGGTCGCGAAAGCATTCGGCGCCGGATCCTCGATCACGTAGACCTTGGGCATCGGCAGACCGGCCGTGATCGAGAGATTCTCGACCGTCGTATACAGGTCGAAGTATTCTTTCCGGTTGGCCGGCTTGGCCCCGGCCATGCCGAGCACCAGCTTGTCCGAAAACCAATAGCTGAGAACGTTCATTGCCAAAGCGAGGACGATCGCCAGGTACATAATGCCCGGGTCGTTGTAGATATAGCTGACGGCCCAGCCAAGGGCAATCAGGAACGACAGGAAAAAACCGAACAAAAGCCAGGTTTTTGCAATATTGGAACTTTGTTGTCGGTAAAGAGACATGGCAGAATTTTATGCCGCCAAGCGGCAGAAATAATGAAGAAAACTAGAACTTGACCGAAACCGGCTGGCGAGCCGCCACTTCCCCTTCTTCCAGCTCAAAGAATTCCCGCTGGCCGAACTTGAACATGCCGGCAATAAAATTCGAAGGAAACGATTCGATCGAGGTGTTCAAATCGCGCACGGTCGTGTTGTAGAAACGGCGAGCGGCCTGGATCTTGTTTTCCGTATCGGCAAGCTCCCGCTGCAGTTCCAAGAAATTCTGATTAGCTTTAAGATCCGGATAGGCTTCGCTGACCGCAAAGAGCGACTTAAGAGCGCCGGTCAACATGTCTTCGGAGTGCGCCTTGTCGGCAACCGTGCCGGCCTGCATCGCCTGGACGCGAGCCTGGGTCACCTGTTCCAACGTGGCGCTTTCATGCGTAGCATAACCTTTGACGGTTTCGACCAGATTAGGAATAAGGTCGTAACGGCGCTTAAGCTGAACGTCGATATCGGCCCAAGCTTCTTTAGCCTGATTAACGAGCCGAACCAAAGAGTTGTAGCCGAAAATGAGCAACAAAGCGAGGATGCCAAGAATGCCGAGAATGATATAGAGAGCGATCATAGAGGAAGACAATTACTGATAAGTGCTTCAAGTATAACAAACGGCTGCCGCTTTTCAATGAAAAACTCCCCGGGCGGGGAGTTTCCTGAGAGCTAATTCTGAACCTCGACGACCGCGACCGGCGGCTGGCCTTTCACTTTCTTAAGCTCCTGATAAATGAGCCAGAAATAGATGAGCTGCAGGGGCCCAACAACCAGGTCGACAAGCGTATTGATAAGATTAGCGGCCTCCGGCAAATTTACCAGGCCGAAAATAAGCTGCGGAATAAGGCTGACGGCCATCGCTGCGACGACCATGGCCACAATGCGGCCGAATACTGGCCACCAATAGTCGCGGACATACCACAAGCTGCGCTTGAGAGCGGCATAGCCACGAGCATTCTCGTCAACGTAAATAAAGCTTGAAAAACTATAGTACGTACCAAGAATGATGCCCGGGATAATAAGGGCGATGAAAGCCGGAATCAAGATGGCGATAGCGACAAGGGAAACCCACCAGAAACCAAGGATATTCTGCCAAGCCAAGCGGAATGACGACTTGAAATCGGACTGGTCCTTAACGGCATAAACGAGAGCTAAAGTCGCCAAGGTGCTAATAACGACGAAAACAAGAATAAGCAAGACGGCAAGCGCGATCAGGCCGATATTTCCCGCCACCGTTCCGGCGCCGGCCAACAAAGCTTCTAACTGACCTGGGAAAGCCGCCAGAAGTCCGGCAAAAGCCAAGGAAAAGACCAGGGTGATCGCCGTAGGGATCACCGCGATCAGCACCAACGTTTTCCATTGTTGTTTGAATAAAGCCCATGAGCGCTTTGCAAGATCCACCGGACCGGACAAGCGCGGCATCATAGGAACAGCGGTTTGTGTGTTTTCCATATACCATGAAGATAGCACAGGAAAACCGCCCCTGATAGGGCGGTTTTCCACATCAAACGTTTTCTATTAGTATTCGATTCCCCCGCCCATGCCAGGAGCGCCGTGATTGTGCGCATTCTCTTTCTTGGGCTCTTCGGCAACCGCCACTTCCGTCGTCAGCAAAATGGCAGCCGCGGAGGCGGCGCGTTCGATGCCGGTGCGGGTTACCTTGACCGGATCGATAATGCCAGCTTCGTACATATTAGAGATAATCTCATCAGCGTTAGCGTCATAACCCTCGTTGCCTTTGCCGTTCTTGACCTTGTCGATGATGACGGCTCCATCAGCCTTGCCGGCATTGATCGCGATCTGGCGCAGGGGCGCCTCAAGAGCCTGCAATAGGATATCGACGCCAACCGCAAACTCATGAGCAATATCCGCCGATGGCGACTTCGGCTTCTTGCCGGCGACCTTGGCGCCAGCGCGGATCAAAGCAGTACCGCCGCCCGGAACAATGCCCTCCTCGATAGCAGCCTTCGTCGCTTTGACCGCGTCTTCGATCTTGAGCTTTTTGTACTTCATATCCGACTCAGTCGCCGCGCCGACCTTGATGATCGCTGCGCCGCCGGAGAGCTTGCCAAGACGTTCTGCCAGCTTTTCCTTGTCGTAAGCCGAAGTTGAATTCTCGATCTGCGTGCGCAACTGGGCAATCCGAGCATCAATATCGGCCTTCTTGCCCTTGCCGCCGACGATCGTCGTCGAATCCTTCGTAGCCACAACCTTGCGGGCGCGGCCAAGCATAGCGACCTCGGCATTCTCAAGCTTAAGGCCTAAGGTTTCGGTAATAACCTTGCCGCCAGTCAAAACAGCGATGTCTTCAAGCATTTCTTTCTTGCGATCGCCGTAACCCGGCGCTTTGATCGCCAGCGCGCTAAAGATGCCGCGCATCTTGTTGACGATGAGGGTTGCCTGAGCTTCGCCGTCAACATCGTCAGCAATGATGACGAGTTCTTTCTTGCCGGACTGAGCGACCTTCTCCAACAGCGGCAAGATATCCTTGATGGCCGAAATTTTGACGTCGGTGATGAGGATAAGCGGATCGTTGTATTCAGCCTCCATCCGCTCGGCGTCAGTGATCATGTACGGCGACGTATAGCCCTTGTCGAATTCCATGCCTTCGGTCAATTCGGATTCAACAATGAACGACTGAGACTCCTCGACCGTAACGACGCCGTCCTTGCCGACCTTGTCGATAGCATCGGCAATGATCGCGCCATACTCTTCTGACTCGGCCGAAATAGTCGCAACCTGGACGATCTCCTGCTTGCTCTTGATCGGCTTAGCCATCGCCTTAAGCTCACCAACGACCGCCGTTGCGGCCGCTTCAATGCCGAGCTTTACGCCCATGGCATTAACGCCGAGAGTCGTTTTTTTGAAACCTTCGTCCAAAATCGCCTGCGTCAGGACGACGGCCGTCGTGGTTCCGTCGCCGGCCTTGTCATCGGTCTTGGAAGCAACATCTTTGATAATCTCCGCTCCCATGTTTTCAAGCTTGTCGGAAAGGATGATTTCCTTAGCGATCGAAACGCCATCATTAGTGATGGTCGGGGCGCCGTAGGAACGTTCCAACACCACATTGCGGCCCTTCGGACCGATCGTGATCTTTACCGCATCGGCCACTTGGTCGATGCCGCGCTTGAGCGCTTTGCGCGCGTTATCTCCGAATACGATTTGTTTTGCCATGTGAAGGAATTTATTCGATTACTGCTAAAATGTTCGACTCGCTGATGATCAGATACTCCTTGTCGCCGATCTTTATCTCATCCGGCCCGTATTTAGAGAAGATAACCTTCTGGCCTTTTTTGACCTTTGGGGCAATAAGCTTTCCGTCATCGGTAACGCGACCCTCTCCGACCGCCACGACCGTCCCTTGTTCAGGACGCTCCTTGCTTGCGGTATCCGGAATGATAAAACCGCTCTTCGTCTTGTTCTTTTCTTCAGCCGAGAGCGGTTCTACCAAAACTCGGTCTCCAAGCGGCTTCACGTTGGTGTTTTTCATATCTGTTTTTTGTGCCCGGCTTTGCTCGCCGAGATCGAAAATTAGCTTATAATGCAACATTATTATAGTAGGACGCCCGCTTCAGTCAATAGCCCGGCAAGACCTTCGGCGATTGATTTATCGCCGGGCTTGTGCTAGTCTTTAGGGTAATGCAGATATTAGCTACCTATCTGCCAATCATTCAGGTTGGCCTATCGGTTCTCTTGATCGTCGCCATCCTCCTTCAACGGAGCGAGGCGGATCTTGGTAGCGCCTTTGGCGGTGCAACCAGCACTAATCCGCTCTACGCCAAACGGGGCATTGAGAAACATCTATTCGTCACTACCATTATTCTCGCTATTCTTTTCGTTGCGTCTACGCTCGTTGCTCTCTTTGTCTAGCCTTTTGATATAAGGCCAGACCTCAAACTCTCGCTACAGCAGCAATCCGGCGCGGACGCCCGCTATCGTGGAACCGTTTCTATCCAGCTTGAAAAATCGCATCGACCAGGCCCGAACGATCGTTTGGTACACCGTGCGAACCATGTCTCTCCGCCAGAAGACCGTTGTCCTGGCGCTCTTTGCCGTTTTTATCGCTAGCTCCGTCGGCATCCTGGTAATCATCAACAACACCCTCATGGTTACGGTCGCTGCTCGCGGCGGCTCCTTAACCGAAGGGATTGTCGGTACGCCGCGCTACGTCAAC
>DASPMN010000059.1:0-4690 GCA_035627035.1 Minisyncoccota bacterium | reverse complement strand
ATAAGGCAATTCCGACCTGACTGAGGCAAGTAAGATTTAAATTATTACACCATGACACCAACACCTCCTCCGTTTTCAAATTTCACCATCAAAGCTCGAGAAGCGATCAGAAAATCGCACGAGCTGGCTATTGAGCGCGGGCAGAATCAGGTAAACCCGGTCCATCTGCTTGGTGCTTTATTGTTGCAGGAAGAAAGCGTAGTCGTAACGATCATCGACAAGCTTGAAGTGGATTCGATCATGCTGACCGACTACTTGCTTGACACCATGGAAGGACCGGAAACGCCGGTTGCTTCGCCGACCTATCAAATCTATCTTACCCCTGAATTGGTGCGAGTTTTCGACAATTCAACCAAGGCTGCGGCCGAACTGAGCGACGAGTTCGTCTCAACCGAGCACTTGCTCTTGGCGCTCTTGGAAATTCCGAGCCAAGCTCTGGAAATCCTGAATCGCTTCCGCATTACCCGCGAAGGCGTTCTGCGTATCATTGAAGAGCTGCGCAGCAGCAAAATTGAAGACGGCGCAGAAGGAAAGAAATTCAAGACCGTCGAAAAATATACCAAAAACCTGACCGAGTTGGCGCGAGCTGACAAGCTGGATCCGGTCATCGGTCGCGACGAGGAAATCCGCCGGGTAATGGAAATCTTGTCTCGCCGCACTAAAAACAATCCGATCTTGATCGGCGAGCCGGGTACTGGCAAGACAGCGGTGGCTGAAGGTTTGGCGATCCGCATCGCCAAGGGCGATGCTCCGGAGTCGCTTGCCAACAAGGAAGTAGTGTCTCTGGACCTGGGCTTCTTGGTAGCCGGTACTAAATATCGGGGGGAATTCGAGGAGCGCCTCAAAAATATCATTAAGGAGATCGAGAAATCGGAAGGCAAGATCATCCTGTTTATCGACGAGATCCATACCATTGTCGGCGCTGGCGCCGCTGAAGGCGCGATCGACGCGTCCAACATGTTGAAGCCGGCTTTGGCTCGCGGAGAACTCCGCGCCATCGGGGCAACGACCATCAAGGAATACAAAAAATATATCGAAAAAGACCAGGCGCTAACCCGCCGTTTCCAGCCGGTATATATCGAAGAGCCGACCATCGAAGACGCTGTCGCAATTTTGCGCGGTCTGAAGGACAAATATGAGCTTCATCATGGCGTCCATATTACCGATGATGCCATCGTCTCGGCGGTAAACCTTTCAAGCCGCTATATCTCCGATCGTTTCTTGCCGGACAAGGCTATCGACCTCATCGACGAGGCGGCCTCTTCTCTGCGCCTGCAGTTGGAAAACAAGCCGGCGGCATTGGAAGACGCCTACCGTAAGATCATGCGTTTGGAAGTCGAGCGCGAGGCTCTCAAGAAAGAAGTTTCTTTGAATGAGGACGATCACGGTTCGAAGACCCGCATCAAGGATATCGACAGGGAAATTAGCGAACTCAAAGAAAAAACAGGAGAATTGGAACTTCGCTGGAAGAACGAAAAGCAGATCATCGCCGAGATCCGCGAAATCAAGGCTCAGCTAGATGTCTTAAGAGTTGAGGCGGAGCGAGCCGAAATGAAGGCTGATCTGACTCATGCGGCCGAGATCCGCTACGGCAAGATTCCTGAACTGGAAAAGCAGCTCAAGATCAAAGACGCTCGTCTGAAGCGCCTGCAGGTTTCCCGTAAGATCCTTAAAGAGCAGGTAACCGAAGAAGAGGTGGCCGCGGTGGTCTTCCGCTGGACCGGCATTCCGGTCAACAAGATGCTGGAAGAGGAATCGGACAAGCTGATGAAGATGGAATCGGTTTTGGCTGGTCGCGTTCGCGGCCAGGATGAGGCGATCAAGAAGATCTCGGAAGCGGTCAAGCGCTCCCGCGCCGGCATCGCCGATCCGAACCGTCCGATCGGCTCCTTCATCTTCCTTGGCCCGACCGGCGTCGGCAAGACGGAATTGACGAAGGCCTTGGCCGAGTTCATGTTCAACGACGAGAAATCGCTGGTGAGAGTAGACATGTCGGAGTTCATGGAGCGGCATTCCGTTTCCAAATTGGTTGGCGCGCCGCCGGGCTACGTAGGCTACGAAGAAGGGGGATCGCTGGCTGAAACCGTCCGCCATCGCCCGTACTCGGTCGTGCTTTTCGACGAGATCGAGAAAGCCCATCCGGAAATCTTCAACATCCTGCTGCAAGTGCTCGACAACGGCCGCCTGACGGATTCCAAGGGTCGGGTCGTGAACTTCAAGAACTCGATCGTCATCCTTACCTCCAATATCGGCAGCGAGCTCATTAACAAGTTCCAAAAGATCGGCTTCAGCTCCGATGCCAATACCGATTTCGAAAATACCAAGACCCAAATCCAGGAACGCCTCAAAGAGCACTTCCGGCCGGAGTTCTTGAACCGCTTGGACGAGATCATCGTCTTCGAGCCGCTCAAGGAAGAGGTGATCCGGGAAATCGTGGATATTCAGCTCAAGCAGGTTGCCGAGCGCTTGTCTGCCAAGGGTATTAGCCTGGAAATCGCTCCCGAAGTCCTCTCTTACCTAGGCAAGGAAGGGTATACGCCGGAGTATGGCGCCCGTCCGCTCAAGCGCCTGATCCAAACCAGAATCCTGAATCCGGTCGCGGAATTCATTATCGCTCGGCGAGTGGAGAATGGCGGCATCGTCAGCGTCGAGATCAAGAACGGCCAGCCGGTAATCGAATTGAAGAAGATAAACCGGCCCAAATCCTACAAGAAGAAAGAAGCCGTAACGGCTCAGAAATAACAGAAAAAGCCCGGCATATGCCAGGCTTTTTCTGTTATTGGTGCGCAGGGAGGGATTCGAACCCCCGTAGCCCAAAGGGCGACAGATTTACAGTCTGTTGCGATTGACCGCTCCGCCACCTACGCATTGATTTTCAACCCTCAGATTATTGCATATTACGTCCAGAAGGTCAAAAGGCTAGAATAATTCTGTTTTTACGCTACAATCACGAAGTGAAGCTCCCGTAGTTTAATGGATAGAACGCAGGCCTCCGAAGCTTGTAATGCAGGTTCGATTCCTGCCGGGAGCACCCGTTTGGGCCTAAAAAGGCCGATCCGAGCCATTGTATTGATTTTTTTACGAACCTAGGTTATAGTATCTGAGCAATCATATAAACGCATATGTCCCAAGATTCACTCATAAAACTGGCCTGCAAGCCCTGCAAAAGGATCAACTACTGGAGCAGTAAGAACAAAAAACTAGTAACTCGCAAAATCGAGCTTAAGAAGTTTTGCAAATTTTGCGCCAAGAACACGCTTCACGTAGAAGGCAAGAAATAAGTACCGGTCTCCAGATCCCGCCATCCGGCGGGATTTGATTTTGAGGGGAAAGTAGGGTTTAATTAACCCGTTGGGCCTATAGTTTCAATGGTAAAACATCGGTCTCCAAAACCGCAGTTCCAGGTTCGAGTCCTGGTGGGCCCGCTGAATTCGAGCGCTGCTCGAGATGTTTCAACGCGATAGATAACCCTCTAGTTTCCAGCCGGCTTCTTCCAGACCGCAATGTAGAATTTGCCCGGCGCTTCTTCGGTTTTGCCTTCTAATTCCGGGTGATCAGAGAGGGCTTGCTCTAATGTTTCAGCCGCCGCCTTTGCTTCGTCTTCAAAGGAGAGGAAATTGCCGATGTCGTAATAGTAAGGTTTATCAGCTGTTGTGTCTTCAAGCCCGTTGTTGGCGACTAGGCTGCCTATTTTCCGTTCAATTTCAGTCTTGAGCCGGGCGATGCGTTCCAATTTAATTTTCCCCTTTCTTTCTTGTTCTAGGACCATGGCTTCGCCTTCGGCTATTGCGTGATCGGAGGGAAGGCCTTCGTCAACCAAGTTGTCAATTTCTTCTTGATAAGTCGCTCTCATGTTGTCCATGGCTTCAGTCTTAATAAGGTTTTCCTCGGGAGAACCGAATTGTTCGTGTGATTTCATAGTAGAGCCAGTATAATCTTTCTTTATCGGGGCTACAATGTTTTGCCATTCTTGCTTGAGGTTGGACTTCGTGATAATCTTGCCCCATCTCTCATAGGAGGGTTCGCTATGAAATTATGCTCTTTCTGCGCTTCTTTCGCGGCTTAAAGGCTTCGCTAGGCGGACTGGACCGTTAACGGCCGGACGCTATAAAGCTTGAAAAGCTTCTGAGAGAATCGGCCTTTGGCATCCCGTGTCGTTCCTTGCCGAGCACGTCCTCCCGCTGCTCGGCTTTTTTATTTTTCTCCCTGTCGAATTTGGCTCTAACATGGAACCTAAAAATCGAAACTCCATGCTGGGCTATTTGATTGCTTTTTGTTAGTCTTTGCGTATGAAGCTTAACGTCGGTTCCCAAAATCAGATAAAGGTCGCTGCTGTCAGGGAGGCGATAAGGCGATACCCTGGCCTTTTCCCGGAGGCTGAAGTTTGCGGCGTCGAAGTCGACGTCGAATTATACGGCCATCCCAAGAACCTGAACGAGACCGTCGAAGGGGCGATCGCTCGCGCTAAGCAAGCGTTCAGAGATTGCGATTACGGCTTTGGCTTGGAAGGGGGATTGTTGGAAGTTCCGCATACCAAGTCCGGCTATATGGAAATAGGAGCATGTGCCGTCTATGACGGTAAAGACATATATCTTGGCCTTTCGCCGGCGTTCGAGTGGCCGGGCAGCGTCAATGACTTGATCGTAAGCGGCCAAGCCGATGCCAGCCAGGCATTTTACCAGTTGGGCTT
>DASPMN010000058.1:0-8306 GCA_035627035.1 Minisyncoccota bacterium | reverse complement strand
TATGCGGCCGGGTACACGTTAAAGCTGCCGCTTGAAGAGCGCAAGCTTCAGTCCCGCAAGGAATTCTTTGACGACATCGCTGTTTCGCTCGGCGGACTAGCGGCCGAAGAAATGATTTTCGGGGATATTACCACCGGGGCTTCCAATGACTTGCAGGTTTCAACCGCCCTGGCTCGTAACATGGTCGTTAAATACGGCATGAGCGACAGGATCGGGCCGGTCGCCTTTGAGGGCGGCGGCAAGACCTTGAACGGCCTCAGCCAGTTCGCTGAGCGCACGACCTCCGAAGCGGTGGCGGCGGTCATCGACGAGGAAGTCAGCAAGATCATGACCGAAGCTTTTGAGCGGGCCAAGAAAGTGCTCTTGGATCACAAGGCCGCTCTCGATGCTTTGTCGCAGGAGTTGATTGCCAAGGAAACCATTGAACGCAACGACTTTGAAAAGCTCCTCATTCTCCATGGCATCAAGCCGAAGGAGCGCGCGAGCGCTATCGAATCGGCGCCGGTAACCATTACCGACTAAGCCCGATGCCGCTGGTTTGCGTGTACAAACCTCTAGGATTGACGCCGCTTCAGGCGCTCAATCTTCTGCGAGAACGCTATCCTCATTACCAGGATAGCGTTTTGTCGTACGCTGGCCGGCTTGATCCTTTGGCCGAAGGGGTGATGCTGGTTTTGGTTGACGGGGCGAATCAGGAGCGGGAAAGATATTTAGGCCTCGACAAAGAGTATGAGTTCGAGATCCTGTTCGGAGTTTCCACCGACACGGGAGACCTGATGGGGCTAGTCCAGGAGGTTGCCGACCCGGGGGTGATAGGAAAAGAAGCGGCGGAGGAGGCTCTGGCCGATTTCGTTGGCCGCAGGCAGCAGTCCAGTCCGCGCTATTCCTCGCCGGGCATCGACGGCAAGGACTTCGTCAAAGAAGTCGAGATTTATGAAGCAGAAGCGCTATCGGTAGGAACGATTGCTGGCGCTAGGATTCTGGATAGCGGCAGTGCGCGGATCGGGTCGGTTCAGGGAGAGTTTAGACAGGAAGAGATCGTCAGTCGTTGGCGGGAAGTCTTAAAAGGCAAGGAAGCTGTCGAATATCCGCTTGTCCGCATGCGCGTCTTCGCCTCTAGCGGTACATATATCCGAGTTTTGGCGGAGGAGATGGGGAAGAAGATGGGTCTACCGGCTTTGGCTTTTTCGATCAAGCGAACCAGGGCCGGTCAGCATGGCGTGGCCGATTGTCTGCCGCTCGATCGGTAGCTCGGCGGTGGTAAGGTTCCTCTTGATGGATCGTTTTAATATATAGAGCCAAGCTGCCAGCTCATCAGTTCTTCAGCCAAGGCAGAGTAAGCTGGAATGCAGATCATCAGCAACGCCTGTGCATAAGCTGCTTGCTAATGCGCGCAGGAGGCATATGCTGAGAATGACAACGATAACGGAGGTCTTTACAATGGTTACCGCCTGTAATGCCTCGACGACAGACCAAGAGTTCTGTGGCCGGACATTTGAAGATTTTATTTTCGGATCAGGGGATCTGAGAGGAGTAGACGCGCAAGGCTCTTACTTTGCCGGCTGCGTTTTGCTGCCAGGGACAGATATTGCCGATGCGCTCTTTTACGACACGATTTTCGAAAATGTCGATTTGAGCGCTACTGTCGGCCGAGCCCGTACTTTCGATAGGGCGCATTTCCTTGGCCCTCGTAGTCGCCCGCCAAAGTATCTCAGGAAAGAGGCCGGGAAAGAAGCGTTCAACATCCTTTGCCGTATTTACCTGGTCATGCGGAATCACCCTTGCGCTTGGAACCAGTTATTGGAAGATATTCGCGGCGGCGAAGTTGACGGCCGCAATCTCACGGCTGGCAGATGTCTGATCGGCTGCGCCGCCGCAAAGCTTGGCATTTCATCATCTGAGCTTATCGACCAGATTAATGCTGAACAGCGCAGCTTCCTTGAGCGCTGGAAACTGTCTCCGCGGGATGGTCTTGCAGGTAATCCGTTTGTCGGGTTGTGGTGTTACCAGATCCGCAAAAGGGATACGCCGAAGACGAATTACTTTTCGGCCAAACTTCTTGAATGGGCCGAGCGGTCTCAATTGAAGATCGAACGCTGCCTTTCGGTCTCGAAGCCTGTCAAGGCGGAGCCTTTGAAGGCTGCTGCTTGATTCTAGTTTCGCCTCCGTTCCGAATTTCGGGACGGAGGCTTTTTGTGCGCGTGCTTGGATTCGAACCAAGGACCGCGGAGGTATAAGCTCCGAGCTCTAACCAACTGAGCTACACGCGCTTTCAAGACGACTATACCCCAAAATAACACCAGTCGCAATCAGCGGTTTATTCAAAATGGACCTCGGCTTGCCGCTTGTTAAGTTCGGCAAGCAGGAGCGGATACCGCTTCAGAGCGGCATCTGTTTTCAGCAGGCTCTGAGCTTCGGCTCGAGCCGCTTCGACCATGCGCAGGTTGCGCAAGGCTTCCATGCCGATATCGGTGACGCCCCATTGTTTGCCGGCCGAGAGCTGGCCGGCGCCGCGGAGCATGAGATCGAGTTCGGCCAGTTCGAAACCATTCTTGGCGGTCTTGAGAGCGTTGAGGCGTTCGAACGATTTTTTGTTTTTCGTATCGCTCATGGCAAAGCAGTAGGCCTGATGCGAAGAGCGGACGACGCGGCCGCGCAGCTGATGGAGCTGGGCTAGGCCGAACCGTTCGGCGCCTTCGATCATGATAAGGGTAGCATTAGGCACGTTGACGCCGACTTCGACTACCGACGTGGCGACCAAGATATCGATATCGCCGCTAGAGAATTCCTGCATGATATCTTCTTTCTCGCCAGGCTTCATCTTGCCATGCAAAAGGCCCAGCCGGAATTCCTTAAAGACGCTCTTCTGGAGCCTTTCCGCTTCGGCTTTGGCCGATTTGGCCAAGAGTGCCATTTCTTTGGTCGGGTCCGGTTCGTCGATGCGCGGACAGATGACGTAGGCTTGCCGGCCGGCTTTCAATTCGCTGCGGATTTTTTCATAGGCTTCTTCGCGCCGGGCTTCCGGCACGATGTCGGTGATGATCGGTTTGCGGCCGGCCGGCATTTGGTCAAGAACGGAAAGATCAAGGTCGCCGTAAATGGTCAGGGCGAGCGTGCGCGGAATTGGAGTTGCGGTCATAGAGAGAAGATGGGGGACGCGGTTAAGTTTGTCGTCCTTGGTGACAAGCTTGTTGCGCTGCATGACGCCGAAGCGGTGCTGTTCGTCAATGATGGCCAGAGCGAGGTTTTTGAATTTGACCGACTTTTGAATGAGGGCATGGGTGCCGACTAAAATCGGGATCTGGCCTTCGGCGACCCACTTGAGAAGTTGGGAGCGGGAGATATGGGTATGGCCGTGCGGGTCGACTTTGGAAGGGAACTTGCGGCACTCGCTGCCGGTAATGAGGCCGACCTGCAAGCCCATGTGGGCGAAGTATTGGATGAATGACTCGAAGTGCTGCTTGGCGAGGATTTCCGTCGGCGCCATGTAGGCGACTTCGAAGCCGGCTTTGACGGCGGCAAAGGCGACGGTGGCGGCCACTGCTGTTTTGCCCGAACCGACATCGCCTTCTACGAGGCGGGTCATCGGCCGATCGGAATCAAGGTCATTGATGATTGTGGCAATCGCCCGCTCCTGGGCCTCGGTCGCTTTGAAGGGAAAGCGGCCGAGGAATTCCTGGACGTCGCTTTTCTTGACGTCTACCTTGAAAGGCTTGTTCTTTTGGTATTCTTCTTTGTCCTTGAGCCGGCGCAGCTGGATCAGGAAGATCTCTTGGAAAGCAAAGCGCTTGCGGGCGGCGATCGCGTCGTTTTCTTTCTGGGGCGTATGGATCCAAACCAAAGCGGTGGCCAGGCTTGGTAAGTTGTATTTTTTGAGGATGGCTTCAGGAATCGGATCGGGAAGCGAGAGATGGAGGCCTTTGCCGATGACCGTTCGGATATGGTAATGGAACCAACCGGAGGAAAGGCCGCGGGTTTCAGGATAGACGGGAGCCGGTCCGGTCCAGACGTTATTATCGCCAGTTTCGGTTGCGGCTTGGAAGAGGGTTTCGGTGTGGGCCTGCTTTTCCGATACCAGTTCGATATCCGGATTGGACATGCAGAGCTCGTCTTTGCGTTTGACGATCTTGCCGCGGAGCTTCGCCCAGGAGCCGACGGGCACTTTCTTGGCCAGGTAGGGTTGGTTGAACCAGGTAGCCTTGATCGTGCCGGTCTGGTCTTCAAGCGTTATCTCGCCCATGGGCCGCTTGGTCGTCCAGGCTTTGCGGGTATCGGCGAAAGTGACTTTGCCGAAGACGACAGTTTCTTCGCCTGACTCGAGTTCGGCAATGCGGCGGATTATTCCTGGCGCTTCGTAGCGGGCGGGGAGATAGTAAAGAAGGTCGCTTGCGCTTGTGATGGCAAGCCGCTTGAGTGCGGCTTTCTGGATCGGGTTGAGGCGGAAGAGGGAGGATAGGCTGCTGTCGGTCATGGGTTCAGCATACCATATTGCCGGTCGGACTATTCTCCTCGGACCTCTCTGATGACCAAGTCGTCATTGTAGACCGTACCCGAAGAGAGCCAAGGCGGGGCATAGAGCCCGAAGTGGGCTTGGGCGAGCGTGCCGTTGCCGCCGCGGACTTTGGCATGGGAAACAAGGACTCCATCCTGCCAGACCTTGGCGTAGCCGTTTTCAGGATCAGAATCCAAATAGACGCGCAGCTTGACCCAGCGGCGCTGAGGGAATTTCAGTTCGGTGTTTTGATAGAGGTATTCAGCTTTGCCCTGATCCGGAACGTGCATCAGGTGGACGAGGCCGTCATGGCTCAGATTGACCAGGACCGTGCGCTTCCACTCATCCGAAGGGTCAGAGGTAAAGGTCGCAAGGCTTAACCAATCGTTTTCCGGCCGGCGAGGCTTGAGCTCGGCGTCGACCCAGACCCAGAAAGTGGCTTCGATTGGGCCTCTGAGTATCCCCTGAGCGGTTTTCTGGAATTGGATCGTCGGATACGCCCGGTGATTATTGTTCTTGAATCCGGAAACAGGGTTTTCGCCGTAGATCCAGCCTTTGTGGGCATACGTTCCTGAACGGACCCGTTCGCGGCTCTGTTCGTGCGAAGCGGTATCCATATGATTAGGCGGGACGATATAGAAAGGTTTGAAGTCCTCGACGGTTTCGAACGACGAAGCGAAGGTCCGCAGTGATGGAGAGTCGGTTGAAGCGGGAGGTTTTTCTATGGCGGGGGAGGAGCGTAAAAAATATATAGAAAGGGGGATGGCGAGAAGGATTAACGGGAGAAAATATTTCATATGGTTGAGTATAGTATTGGCCGCGGCATGTTGGAAGTTGATAAACATAAAACGCCCCATTGGGGCGTTTTATGTTTCTGGGCGGGCTACCCGGGTTAAGTACCGGACTAGTGAGGCACTATAAGGGTATTCTAGCGCTTTCTTGCCGACCTTGCTGAGGTACTCGGGTCAGCTACATTTTAATATTTAAATCTTCGGGAATGATGACTTCCTCAAGGAGCGGCATAGGAGTCTCGCGATCCATAGTCACACCCTCTACCATAACTAAGCCAATATCTATTTCACCTGACAGGAGATTTTCACCAACAGTTTCTATTTTAGGAGCGGCATCAAGCTGAGTCCCCGTATCGAAATTAACTCCGTTTATAAGGTATTTATTTTCACCACCGGCAAGCCGAACTCTGCCTCGTAAATAATCGTACATGCCGACCGACGCATCTAATTGAACCTTTTGTGCATACCAATATGTTTCTGGAGAAAGCGATATGGCTATACTTTGTAATAAAATATTCTGACCTTTGAAATCAAACTCTGTTGGTTTCTTGAAATTGAACGTCGCGGTAAATTTTTGTGAGATATCCGGGTTTGCTGCAACAATCGCAGATGCACGAATTTGCAGCCACGCATCTACCGGCGCTCCTCGATATTTCAGCTCATAGACACCAATAGCCTTTAGAGAACTAGCGCCAGGACCGTTATATGTGAAGGTTAGTGGACCTAGTTTAACTTTTCTAAAGTAAATTTCTTTTTCAAGAATAATCTTTACTCGTTGGTCACCTGAAGAAAGTACCGAAATTGCCCCTATGCCTTTTCGTCTTGCTTTATTTAATGCGTCCTCTGTAAAACCAGAGTTGCTTGAAATAAAAACCGCATCCGCTCCTAAATCATGACGCTTTGAATCTAAGGCATCTATAAATGGACGTCCGACTTTACCCGTTTTAGACAAATCAAAATCCTTACACTCAATGACTACAAGCACAGGCTTGCCGTCCACGTTCCCTCGTATTGAAACATCCATATCAAGACGCCCGTCTGGGCCTTCCACCCATTCCCCGGTCTTTACATCTGCACCCGGATCAAAAGCTTTCGCGACGAACGCAACGAGGTCTTGGTACGCACTTCCAGCTGGCTTTCTCATGCTTGAATAGTACTCGGGTCGCCCGATAAAAGATATTTACTGCGGAGAGTGAGGGATTCGAACCCTCGAGGGGCTTTAAGACCCCTACCTCGTTAGCAGTGAGGCGCTTTCGACCACTCAGCCAACTCTCCGTAAACGTATACAAGCTACCATACTTTTGTCTAAGGCGCCACTGGCTTCTTTAGCCGTGCGCCACGGCCAAACCATATACCATAGCAGCTCCCGTACGTTTAACCGCCTTCCGGGTTTCGCTCATTGTGGCGCCGGTGGTGATGACGTCATCGACTATGACAACGGTCCGGTTCCTTAGGCGTTCCGGCTCGGTTACGGCAAAGGCTCCTTCAAGGTTTCGGAGCCGTTCTTGCCGGTTTCTCTGTGACACTTGAGGCAGGGTGGAATGCGTCTTGGCGAGCAGCTTCGGCTGAAGCTCGAACAGCTCGGAGTCGAGCCGGGCAAGCGCGCTAGCTAAGAGCTCGGCTTGATTGAATCCTCGCTTCCGCCTGCGGTCCTGGGAAATAGGCATCGGGATGAGAACGATCTTTTCCGTTCGGTGTGCTAGTCGGTCGCGGTCTGCTATTTCTTCGATGATGCGATCGTAGAGGTAGGGTGCCAGATCTAGAGCGATCGATTGTCGTCGCTGGTACTTCAGCTTCTTGATCAGCTTTTGAGCCAAGGTATCGCGATAGCCGAAGCAGGCGAAAAGATGCGGGTCTGGAAGCGGGGCGGGCAGGCGAATGGCGCTGGCGCAGCTGGCGCAAAGGAAAGTTTTTGTCCGATTGCAGCCGAAGCAGCGTTTGGGAAACAGAAGCGAAAAAAGTTCCGCGAACATTCTAAAAGTGTACCACTTAATGCCGTGTGTGGATAAAAGAGCGCAGCATCCGTTTTAGATGAGCTTGTTTGTGATACACTTAGGATGATACGTCTCTCCATGGCTAATATTTTTTCTCAACTCCTCGGTAAAACAATTTTCCAGAAAAAAGGAAACAGCGTTTTGGCGCTCGATATCGGTTCGTCGGCGGTGAAGGCGGTCCAGCTTAGAAAAGAGCAAGGGCGAGTGATTCTGGAAACATATGGCGAAATCGCTACGGGTCCTTACGGCAACCTGGCGGTCGGCCAAGCCGCAGCTCTGTCTAATGAAAAGACAAGCGAGCTTCTGAAGGACCTGATGCGGGAGACTAATATTACGACTACGAGCGGCAGCATTGCCGTACCGCTGCGATCAAGCCTTTTGATCACCCTGGAAGTTCCTGATATGCCGAAGGCGGATCTGGAGAAGGCGATACCGATCGAAGCCCGAAAATATATACCGGTTCCGATCAGCGAGGTCGAACTTGACTGGTGGATCATCCCCCGGCAAGTGGGCGACCTGGTCGTTACTACGGAAGATCCCGACAAACCGGAAGGGGCTAAGATATTGGAAGTCCTGGTCGTAGCGATCCACAAGGATACGATCAGGCAGCTGCAGGATATAAGCGCGAATGTGGCGCTAACGTCGAACCTCTATGAGATCGAAACGTTCAGCGCTATCCGCTCGGTCATGCATAACGATTTGATGGCTAGCGTCATGGTCGACATGGGGGCCGGTTCGACCAAAGTGGCGATCGTCGATTACGGCATCGTCCGCTTGTCGCACACCATCAATAAGGGATCGCAGGATGTCACCATGGCGATTTCCCGTTCGCTCGGCGTGCCGTTCGCGAAGGCTGAGGAGATCAAGCGGCGCGTCGGTTTGGTCGAACGGGTAGGCGAGGAATCTGTCGTTTCGAGCATCAGTCCGGTAACGGAGTATATTTTCTCCGAGCTTAATCGCGTCGTCCTTGATTATCAAAAGAAGCATAACCGTTCCGTCGGGCGAATCATTCTGATCGGCGGCGGGGCG
>DASPMN010000057.1:0-6922 GCA_035627035.1 Minisyncoccota bacterium | reverse complement strand
GTTTTAGTTGAACAGTCTTCCTATTTTGCGGAGCTCTTGGCGATCCCTAAATCGCTGATCGGCCTCATTCTTTTGTCTATCGGGACCAATATCCCGGAGATTGCGATTGCCGTAAGAGCGGTTCTGCATCATCGCAAGGGCATTGCCTTCGGCGACTATTTAGGATCGGCCGTCACTAATGCGCCGATTTTCGCCTTGCTCGTGCTCTTTAGCGGGCCGTTCTCGCTGGAGGCGAGCGAGTTCGTGACGACTTCGCTGCTGATGGCTGTCGGCTTCGTCTTCTTCTATTTGTTCGCCGGTTCCAAGAACGCGATCTCGAGGGAAGAAGGCCAGGTTCTTCTGATGTTTTATGTCATTTTTCTGTCGGTGCAGATATATAACCTGGTTAGGTTCGCCGGGTAAAGATTTGGCAAGCTCCGAAAAGCCTATATAATCGGCATATATGTCGCAACACCGTGCTTTTTGGGATAAAGAATATAAAACAGGCGAACATTTGGCCCTGTCGACGGAGCCGGCAGAGGATCTGTTGAAGTTCGCCCGCTATTTAGAGCGGGAGCATGGAGCCGGTTTTCTTAATCCGGCTACTTCAGTTCTTGATCTTGGTTGCGGCAATGGGCGCAACTTGATCCATTTGGCCCGACATTACGGTTGTCCTGGCACTGGATATGACATTTCGGCTGAAGCCATCAAGCAGGCCGAAGCTGCCGGCCAGGACCTTTCGCTCTCGTTCAAAGCCCGTTCTATGGCCGGAAGACTCGAACTCCCGGATGAGTCGGCAACTCTCGTGTTGGATATGATGAGCTCTCATTTCCTTAGGCAAAAAGAGCGCGAAGCGCTCAGGGAGGAAATCCTGCGCGTGCTCGCGTACGACGGCTGGCTGTTTTTCAAATCATTTTTAGCTGAAGAGGATTTGCATGTGAAGCGGCTATTGCGGGATCATCCGGCCGACGAGCCTAATGCTTATATCCACCCAAAGTTAGGCGTATATGAATATGTTTGGACAGTCGATGCTCTTAAGGAGTTCTTCGGCCCATATTTCGAGATTAGGAAAATCGAAAAATCCCACAAGCACCTACTCCGCGGCAAGGCCTTCAAGCGGCGGACCGTTTCGGCCTATCTGCAGAAGAAGTAAAGAAAAAAGCGCCTCTTCCCGAAGGAGGCGCTTTGTATTTTCAGCGATGATCGGCCGGTCTGGCTGACCTCGTAAGAAGGCTGTGAGGTATGTGAGAAGTCCACATGCCGTATTCTATAACCGTTGTTCCGCGGTAGCGGGCTGTTCCTTGGCAGGTCTTTATTGCGGAATTGTTCCGCCTGCTTCGTTTCAAGGCCTCGTGTTGAAGCCGGAGTTTGAGAGCTTCTGCCCGGCTGTTTTCTCGGTGAGAATGACGGTTTATTACAAAGATCACGATCATGAGCGTTTCGGTATCCATCTCCCTTATGGTATCGTCGCCGATGCCTGATCTAAGGATTTCGCGAGAAAGCTGGTCGACGAATCTCTTGTCTTCCTGAGGTTTCGTCTTCTTCCTGCTGTTTGCGGCCTCCTTAAGTTTTAAAATGTGCATACGTGCCTCTGTTGAAAGGGGGAACATGCTACTGTCGCTTCCCATACGACGTTCCTTTCGGGCTTGTTGGCCCAAGAAATCTGCTGCGCTAATCTCAGCTTAGCATGGAGGCTTTCTGCTGTACAAGTTGAAAAAAGCCGAGCCTTGTAGTATCATAAGTCCGTTATTTAAAGCCGTTGTAGCTCAGTTGGTAGAGCACGTCATTGGTAATGACGAGGTCTCCGGTTCAATCCCGGACAACGGCTCCCTGGGTTGAAAAATATACGTAAAAAGAAGCTGGAGTTTTCTCCAGCTTTTTGGTAGAGTACCTGCATCAGAGGCCACCTTAGCTCAGTTGGTAGAGCGTCGCACTCGTAACGCGAAGGTCCCGAGTTCGATCCTCGGAGGTGGCTCCCGTAATAGCTTAACAACCTGTATACTGTATCCATATGGAAAAACTCCCAATTCAGGATCAAGAAAATGCTCCTATCAGCGTGCTTGAACGGATGCGGGCCGAGACGCCCGGTGTCGATGGGGAAGTAAGAAAAATTGTCGGAGAATACTTAAAAGAGATCGGTCTTGATGGCCGAAAGCTTCTTGTTGCCGGTTGTCAGGATGGATTAGAGGTCAAACGCGAAGAATTTTAAAAACATGACCGAGGAAGAATTAGCTAGATATCTGCGCATAGAAAAGATGACTCCTGAGGAACAGGAATCGTTGCTGTTCATGCTGGAAGAATTGATTGCTGAACGAATTTACGCCAGCGTGGCCCAGATGGTGGCTGGACGGGAAAACGAAGAAGAGATCGCTGCTGTTTTGAATCCGCAGCTCGCGCAACGGGTCGCATCCTCGGTGATCGAAGAGTTCCGCGCAGCGGTCTGATCCTTATTTGCCCCGCTAGGGGTTTTTCTTTATACTGCCTCTGTATGAGCGAAGATCTTAAAGCGCGGATCGAGGCGCTTGAAGCCCAAATGCTTAAGCCTGATTTCTGGGCCAATAAAGACCAGGCTCAGGCGATAATCCGCGATATTCAGGTCCTAAAGGAGGAATTGGCGGGGGCTGGCAAGTATGACAAGGGCGACGCTATCGTCACTGTTTTTGCCGGCGCCGGCGGCGATGACGCGGAAGACTTTTCGCGAATCCTGTTGGAGATGTACCTGAAATACGCCGAGCGCAAGAACTTCGGCGTAACCGTCCTTCATGAAAATCAGAACACGCATGGCGGTTACCGCAATATTACCTTTGAGGTTCACGGCCGCGGTGCATATGGTATACTTAAGCATGAATCCGGCGTTCATCGTTTGGTCCGGATTTCGCCCTTTAACGCAAAGAAATTACGACATACGTCTTTCTCGCTGGTGGAAGTCGTTCCGAAGTTCGCCAAGGCGGACACGGAGATGGCTATTCCTGAAGACGACCTTGAGGTCGAATTCTCCCGTTCGAGCGGCCCAGGCGGGCAGAACGTTAACAAGCGGGAGACGGCTGTTCGGGTGGTCCATAAGCCGACAGGTTTGGCGGTCCACTGCGAATCTGAACGTTCTCAGCAGCAGAACCGCGAACGAGCGCTCGAAATTCTTAAAGGCAAGCTCTATAAGCGCCTAGAGGAAGAGCGGATGGCTAAGGAAAAAGGCCTCTACGTCAGCAAGACGACAGAAATCGAGTGGGGCAATCAGATCCGCTCGTATGTTTTTCATCCTTACAAGCTTGTTAAGGATCATCGGACGGAAGCGGAGACAAGCGATGTCGATGCGGTATTGGAGGGCGATATCGACCTTTTTATTGAAGCCGAACAAAACCTACAATCATGATTTATTTCGACAAAGTAAGCAAAATCTATCCCGGGGACGCGGTGGCGCTCAGAGACGTTTCTTTCGCTGTTGAGCCGGGGGAGTTCGTTTCGGTCGTTGGACATTCTGGCGCCGGCAAATCGACTCTCCTTAAAATGATCCTGGCCGAAGACCGTCCGACGGCCGGATCGGTATTCTTCGAATCAACTGATATTCATAATTTGGACAAGAAGCAGATTCCTCAGCTGCGTCGCCGGATCGGCAGCGTTTTTCAGGATTTCCGCTTGCTGCCGAACAAGACTGCTTACGAAAACATCGCTTTTACGATGGAGGCGTCGGGCCGAACTGACGAGGAGATAAACTCTGACGTTCCTCATATCCTTGAGCTGGTCGGCTTGGAAAACAAAATGTGGAGTTTCCCGCGGGAGATGTCGGGCGGCGAACGCCAGCGTATCGCGATTGCTCGAGCTATCGTTAATCAGCCGGATCTTTTGATCGCCGATGAGCCGACCGGCAATCTTGACCCGGTAAACACGCATGACATCATTCAGATCTTCAAGAAGATCAATGAAATCGGTACTACGGTCATTCTGACGACGCATAACAAGAGCGTGATCGATTCTTTGGGTCGGCGAGTTATTACTATGGAAGAAGGGCAGGTTGTCCGTGATGACAAGTCTGGCCGCTATTCAATTTAAATATTATGTTGTGGACACACGTACGCAGAATTGTTAAATCAGGCCTTGTAAATTTTTGGCGCAATAAAGTGGTGGCGATTGCTTCAGTTTTCGTCATTACCGTAACGCTGTTCGTTATCGGCGGGCTTATCATGGCGAGCGCCTTCTTGAACGCCTCCCTTAACGAAATTCAGGCTAAGGTTGATGTCAGCGTCACCTTTAATCCTGACGTTGCCGAAGCCGACGTTTTGGCGGTCAAGCAATCGCTTGAGACCCAGCCAGGCGTAACAGCGGTAACGTACACTTCCCGCGAGGACGAACTTAAGAATTTCCGTGAGCTTCATAAGGATAATTCCTTGCTGATCCAATCGCTGGACGAGCTTGGCAATCCGTTTGGCGCCCGCTTGTCTGTCCGTGCTGCCGATCCTTCCCATTACGAGGCTATTGCCACTTTCCTGGAAGGCAAAAACGATGAGAGCGGCGCGCTGGTCGCTCCGATTGATAAGATTACCTTCAAGAAAGATTTGGTAGATCGGCTGATTGGCTTGATCGATGCCACGCGCAAGGTGGGCTTGGCGGTAAGCGTCGTGCTGATCGCGATGTCCGTACTCGTGACCTTCAATACTATTTCGCTTGCGATCTATATTTCCCGCGAAGAAATTTCCGTGATGCGACTGGTGGGGGCGGGCGATAATTATGTCCGCGGACCTTTCATGGTCGAAGGGCTCGTTGCCGGCATCCTCTCGGCCTTTATAGCCATGATTCTCTTGTACCCAGCTGTAATTTGGGTCAAAGATGCTACCGCTTCTGTGTACGGCGGCGTGACGCTGGTATCGTATTATCTGTCTAACTTTGCCCAAATCTTCCTTATCCTCCTCGGTTCGGGCATGATTCTCGGCACGGTTTCCAGCTATCTGGCGATTCGAAAGTACATCAAGATTTAACCGATTAGCAGCGTAAGCATTACCGGCGTGAAAAATCATAAATATATCTTCGTAGTTGGCGGCGTAATGTCGGGGGTTGGAAAAGGGGTGACGACGGCTTCGATCGGCAAGATCTTGCAGGCGCGAGGCTTTAAAATGAACCCGATCAAGATCGACCCCTATCTGAACGTCGACGCCGGAACAATGAACCCAATCGAGCACGGAGAAGTCTTCGTGCTCGATTCTGGTTTGGAGTGCGACCAGGACATGGGCAACTATGAACGCTTCCTTGATGTCGCCGTGCCGCATGAGAACTATATGACCAGCGGCATGGTGTACAAGCATGTTATCGACAAAGAGCGGGCGCTCGGTTACGGCGGCAAGTGCGTCGATCCGGTGCCGTATATCTGCGGTGAAATTTTGCGCCGAATCGAAAAGTCGATCGAGAAGACAAAGTCGGACGTGACGATCGTTGAGATCGGCGGTACTATCGGGGAATTTCAGAACGTCATGTTCATCGAAGCGGCCCGCATGCTCAAGCTCAAACACCCTGACGACGTCATCTTTGTCTTGGTTTCATATCTGCCCGTACCGGACAAGGTAGGGGAAATGAAGACCAAGCCGACGCAGTACGCCGTCAGGACGTTTAATTCCTACGGTGTCCATCCTGACATCATCGTAGCCCGCTCCGACCGACCTCTCGACAAGAAGCGCAAAGAAAAGATCGCTTTCCAAAGCAATGTGCCGATTGATAACATTATTTCCGCGCCTGACGTCGACAGCATTTACGATATCCCTCTTAATTTTGAAAAAGACGGGCTTTCCGATACCTTGCTGAAACTCTTGAAGCTTAAGCCTAAAGAATCTGATCTCTCCGAATGGCGGAAGATGGTTCTTAAAATGCATAAGGCGACCGATGAGGTAAATATCGCGGTGGTCGGCAAATATTTCAAAACCGGCGACTTCGTCCTGTCTGACGTATATATTTCCGTCATTGAGTCCTTGAAGCATGGCGCGACGACTCTGGGCAAGAAAGCGAAGCTGACGTGGCTGGACTCCCATGACTATGAAGAAAACCCTAAGCTTTTGCAAGATCTGGCCGGATTCGACGGCATCTTGATCCCTGGCGGCTTTGGCGAATCAGGCATCGAGGGCAAGCTCAAGGTTATCCAGTATGCTCGTGAAAACCACATCCCGTATTTCGGTCTGTGCTACGGCATGCAGCTGGCCGTCGTAGAATTCTGCCGCAATGTGCTGGGTTGGAAAGAGGCTCATACGACCGAGATCAGCAAGACGACTCCGTATCCGGTGATTGATATTATGGCTGAGCAGAAAAAGCTGATGGAAGAGGCTAATTACGGCGGGACTATGCGTCTTGGTTCCTATCCGTGCCGGCTTAAAAAAGGCACCCAGGCTTATGCCGCTTACGGCCGCGAAGAGGCGGAAGAACGCCATCGCCATCGCTATGAGGTTAATAACGCCTATATCGGAGAGATTGAAAAAAACGGTGGCGTTTTTTCCGGCACGTCGCCTAATGGCAATCTGATGGAAATCTTCGAATTGCCTAAAAAGGCCCACCCATTTTTTCTCGGCAGCCAATTCCATCCCGAGTTCAAGTCGTCGCCTTTGCGGCCGCATCCACTGTTCGTGGCGTTTTTGAGGGCGGCGAGCGCTAAAAACAAAGGAAAAAAATAAAGGTCACATCGTCTCTTCATGTCCTTTAGAGAAGCAAGAAAAGCATGAGCTTCGGCTCATGCTTTTTTCATGGCAGCCAGCGCTTAATACGGAAGAGTTTATCATTAACCGACCGAATAGACGTATGCATTATCGAATATTTTTCCGCCTGTTTTTACTCCTAATGCTGGCTGCTCCCTTGGCAGGGTCGGCAGCGATTGCCGACTGGTATCGCGGCGTTAGTATTGTCCCTCGCGACCAGACCGACTTCGCTTCCAACGAGTTCCGCCAGTCCGTCGCCAACCTGCGGGCGACCGGCG
>DASPMN010000056.1:0-3259 GCA_035627035.1 Minisyncoccota bacterium | reverse complement strand
CATGCCCACTGCCCGAGAAAGCTTCCGATTACCAAGCTCCTGAGCGACTTGCCCATAGGACGATGTCGTTCCCGCAGAAATAGAAAGAAGGGACTTCCATACCTTAATTTGAAAACTCGTCCCCAACAAATGAATTCTAATCTCTCCATTAAGCAAATTGCCTTTCAAGAATTCCTGAATCTGGCCATGTTCCGGCCGCCTTTCGTTCCGTATTTCTTCCGAAGGCCAGCGAGATTCAAGGTCCCTCAGCGCAGCATTAACATCATCAGCAAACAAAATATTGCAAATACCGCGCGAAGTCGAAGCCGTCAAACAGAAGCCGAATACGGTCTCAAAAGTTGAATAGTCAATGGTCAAGACCGCGCCTGCCTCAGGGCGCTTGGCCAGCGGCAACGTTTCAATGTCAAAAACTAAACGGAAGGAACCGTCAGCTTTAAGCCCGGTCTCTTCTTTTGTCGCCGGCAAATAACTCATCGGGTAATTCTAGAAGATATAGGATAACTATTCAATCAAACCGCCCTTTCCTTTTCCGAAGCCTGATATACAATTAGAATATATGTCGACCTCTCAAAATTCCCCATCAACAGCAGTATCGCCAATCGAATGGGAAGCTTACGAATACGATCACTTTGAACGGAGCAGCGACTGGTTCTGGGCAATAGGCGTGATCGCGTTCTTTGGGATTATCATCGCCCTGCTATTCAAAAACTTCCTCTTCGCTATTATCATTTTCTTGAGCGCCTATCTAATCGTCACCATCGCTCGCCGCGAACCGGAACTGGTAGAATTTTCTATCGATGATCGCGGCATTCGAGCCAAACACGAGCTTTACCCCTATCAGCACATCCTTTCGTTCTGGGTCCACGAAGAACCCCTACGCAACAAGCTGATGATAAAATCGGACCGTTTTTTCCTGCCCTATATCATTATTCCCTTAGGAGAAGCCAATCCGGGGAGAATTCGGGACCACCTGGCCAAAATACTCCCAGAGGTAAAGCATGAGGAATCACTGATTGACCTTGTCTCGGAGCACTTGGGATTTTAAAAAAAGTGTGGTAGTTTAATACTGTTCGCATTCGGCCCCGTAGTTCAACGGATAGAACGCAAGCTTGCGGAGCTTGTAATATAGGTTCGATTCCTGTCGGGGTCACCAGTTAGAACGCGGTTCCCCGCGCTCGAGATCCGTACCCCTCTCGTGCATACGAGAGGGGTACGGAAATAAAACCGCCCATCCGGGCGGTTTTATTCGGTAGAAATTTTTGATTCTAATCACAAAGCCCGGACATACGCAATGTTTGATTCACTGAAGAGGAGAGATACTTAAGTCCTTGTAATCCGGTTTAATCTCTCAAAATCTCCAATACGTGACTCAACCAGCTCAAAAGCCCGCGGCAAGAGACTCTCGGATACGCCTCCCATAATTGGGAACATTAATTTAAATGGCGCCAAGGCAAGCATCACATTATCTGCCTGGTCACCCGTCAATTCATACTTACCAATTAACACTTCTTTTATTTCTGCCAACACCCTCTCCAATTCATCTACGCTACTCACCGTCCCTAACCGCTCCTTCAATTCGATAAGGTCTTTACCGCCCGAACGAACCTCTTGCGGAGATTCAAAATGTGGATTTTCCATATATCAAGTATAACTAATTTAGATCAACAGCCAAAGAACGGCCTCGGCTTACAAAGGACTCACAAGACATCCCCCGATAAAAAAAAGCGCCCAACTGTACGACTGGGCGCCAATGACTCACACAAGCGAGGAAATCGCCTCTTCCGCCAGCAGAAGCTCCTCGGGGCAATTGATCCCGAGTGCTTCTGTTGAAGACGCAGGCGTTTCCGCGATCACTCCCCCTTCTTCGACCAGCAGGCCGATTGCATCGGTCAAGAAATATTCTTCCTTACCGTTCGACCGGTTATGAGGCCTCAGGCGCTGCAGAGCGGATCTTAGCCAGTCCGCATTAAAACAATAGTAGGCCGGGTTCACTTCAAGAAGAGCCCGCGTCTCGTCGTCGGCCTCTTGATATTCGACAATACGAGCAATAGCTCCGTCTGAAGAACGGACAACTCTACCGAAATGCACAAAAGCACGACGCGAGTCTTTAAAGTCAGGCAGCTGACAAACGCCCATCGTCACAGCCAGAGAGCCGTTCGCCGCCTCAGCAGCTTGCGTTAAGGCTAGACGTTCGATGGTCGACGATTTTACAAGAGGATGATCCGCGTACAATACGAGTACCTGTTGCACCGAGCTAGCCACATGGTCGAGAGCTGATTTTACAGCATCACCCGTACCTTTAGGCTCATGCTGTGTCGCATAGTAGCAGCGATCACCTACCGCCTCGCCGATCAGAAAATTATTAAGCGGCGAAACAACCACGATCGGCTTGCTGCGCACGCGAGCCTGAGCAACCGCATCGAGCACATGCTCAATAAACGGCTTGCCATTAAGAATAGTCAGAGCTTTCGGAATGTCCGAGCCCATTCTTGTCCCCTGGCCGGCAGCTAGGATAACTACCGCGGTTTCAACATCGAGGTTCATAATATAGACGCTTTTTTAGCAGTTTAAAAGATCCAGTCAGCGAACGCTGAGTACTCTTTAAGAATACTAAAGACAAGCTAATGAAACAATTAAAAAATCCCCACGTGGGGATTTTTTAATTAAGCAACTTTTTTGATCGCTGCGGCCAATCGGGCCTTCTTGCGGGAAGCGGTGTTCTTTTTGATTACTCCTCTCTTAGCTGCCTTGTCGATAGCCTGGTAGGCATCAGCGAGCTTGGTACGAGCCTCGGCTGGACTTTTAGCGACAGCCGACTTGCGCACATCCTTGACCGCAGACTTCATCTCTTCCTTTCGGCGCTGATTGAAGACCCGCTTGCGGGCGGAACTGCGAATTGCTTTCTTGGCTGATTTAGTTATTGGCATACGTGGCACAGCATAACGCATTTAAGCCAAATTGCAAGCAATTGCCCCCGCATGTATGATGAGGCCATGATCGGCCAACTTACCGGCATCCCCATTTACAAAGGCGACCGCTTTGCCATTATTGACGTCCATGGCGTTGGCTATCAAGCGTTCCTAACTGCGGACCACCTGGTCAAAATCAGACCAGATCAGCCTGAAACCCTTAAAATATGGACTTATTTAGCCGTTCGAGAGGATGCTTTAGACCTGTATGGCTTTGAAACCCGCATTGAGCTCGACTATTTTCAGCTTCTTATCAGCATCTCCGGCGTCGGCCCCAAAAGCGCCCTCGG
>DASPMN010000055.1:0-7163 GCA_035627035.1 Minisyncoccota bacterium | reverse complement strand
TGCGTCTGCTGCAGCATGATTTCCGAAACGACAATGCGATAAGGGTCTCTTGTTTGCCGCCACGGAAAATCACGCCGGTGGGCGCGATCGTGGTTCCAGATCAGGTTTTGGAATTCTTCCGGCGTCACGCTAGTTGCCGCTTCGGGTCTGGTTTAGGCAGGAAGTGAGTTCAGCGGTTTCCGTCCAGCCGCATTGACCGTTCGCTTGCCGTTCGCATACAGCGCTCTCGTAGCAAGCATATTCTTCTCGGAACTCGCAGGTGCTGGCCATTTCTTCGTCCGCGCAGATTTGTCCGCTGCAGCCGGTCGGTTTGCAGGCTTTGGCTGTATTGGGCGTGCTGGTGCTAATAGTCGGGGCGCTGGAAGTTGCTATCTCGTTTACAAACAAGCGGCCGTCAGGGGTGCGGCATT
Organism: Minisyncoccota bacterium; assembly: GCA_035627035.1. GTDB lineage: Bacteria > Patescibacteriota > Minisyncoccia > Phycocordibacterales > XYD1-FULL-46-19 > DASPMN01. The sequence continues at coordinate 6,753 of DASPMN010000055.1, read as the reverse complement.
GTTCCGGGTAGGACTCCATAATCGGATAGCCGGCGGCGGCGCATTCGGCGAAGCTCGTTATGGACGTTTCTTCGACATTGGTAAAAATATCGCGGCCGATGATTAACAGGCCGATCAAGACGATGAGGCCGGCCATGACGAAGGCGGCTTTTTTAATGACTGAAGGTTTAATGTTGGCTGTTTCCATGGAAAATTAATTTATCAGAGTTCCCGGCTCGACGTCCTGGTCGGGGATTAATAAAGCAGGGGGACTGCCAGCAGCCAGAATCATGCCGTTAGATTCCAGGCCCATGAGCTGCCGCGGCTCGAGATTGGCGACGATGACGATATTCTTGCCAACCATATCTTCGGGCGCATACCATTTGGCAATCCCGGAAACAATTTGCCGAGGCTGGTCAATTCCGGCTTCGTCCTTCGTTCCGTCGTTGACCATGAGTTTCAAGAGCTTCTCCGAGCCTTCTACTTTTTCGGCTTCGATAACGCGGACGACTTTGAGCTCGACGGTTTTAAACTGATCGTAGTTAATCATGTGATTATGAATAGTGGATAAAGTTCACTTAGGATTTCTTCTCGTCTTCCTTGAAGAAACGGGTCAAGTAGTGGCTGGCTACAACGACGGCAAGGGTGATGACGACGGCATAGAGAAACTTGGCGGCTATGCCGTTTTTGGCCAGGGGCAGCCAGAAGGCAATGGCGGCCTGGATCGCTTCGTTCCAGGCCAAGCCGGCAACCAAGCCGAGAGCGGCCGTGATATAGCCGAGAGCCTGCTTCTGGGCGGCTCGCCGCAGGGCGCGCTCTTCTTCGCGAAGGGTTTTTTTGATTTCTTCAGTCATGGTATTGATCCTAGATCTTTTTAAGTTTTTTAGCGAGAGCGGCCGTTTCTTTCAGCAGGCCGTCGATCTCAGCCAAACCTTCCTCCCAGAATTTCTTGTCGTTTATATCTATCCCCAGCTCGGCGAAGATGTCTTTGGGCGACTGGGAAACGCCGGCGGCCATGAAGGCTTTGACCTTCTGGATGTCTTCTGGGTTGGCTCGGACTTTGCGCTGCAGAGCTTTGGAAATCAAGAGGCCGGAAGCATATGAGTAGACGTAAAACATATAGCGGATGTGGATCCAGTAGATCCACCAGTTCTCTGATCCGGGGGATTGTTCGACAGCCGGGCCCATGTAGGCTTTCATATGCTTTCGGAAAAGCTTGCCGATCTCCTCATGGCTCAGATGCCCGCTCTCCCGGATCTTGGCATGCAGCTCAAGTTCGAATTCGTACAGAGCGATCTGGCGGAATAGGCTCGAAATGTCGCCGGCTAGCTTTTCCAGCATAAGCGCAAGCCTCGTTTCCTCGCCGGCTTCTTTGACCAGTTCTTCGAAGACGAAATCTTCCATGAAGGTGCTGGCGACTTCGGCGGTGGCTTTGGAGACGCCGAAGTTGAGCGCGTTCTGCTTTTTGCGCATCATTTCGTTGTGGATGCCGTGACCCATTTCGTGAGCGATCGTTTCGACGTCGCCGAGCCGATTGGTGTGGTTAAGGAGAATGTAGGTCGGCAGAGAAACAGAATCGCAAGCGCAGAAAGCGCCGCCGCGCTTGCCTTTGCGGGGAAACGCGTCGAACTGCCGGCTGGCCGTGAACTGATCAAGAATCTGCTTGAATTCCGGATCGAGTTTGGAGAATACGGCGCCGACGAGCTTCAGGCTGTCAGCATAGGGGAACTCGCTATCGGCTTTGCCGTACGAGAGGTTCCGTTCGTGGTACCGCAGCTTGGGGACCTTGAACAGCTTGGCTTTCAATTGGTAATAGCGCTTGGGAATATCAAAGCGCTCGACGACCGCTCGGCGCAGGGTGTCGATAGTTTCCATTTCGACATCATCGTCCATAAGGCGCTGTTGGTCAGGCCGCGAAAAGCCGCGCAGCTGGTCATCGATCTTCTGGTTGGTGACGATCGCGTTTATTTCCGCTTCGGCCGCTTCGGCCGTCTGGCGGAGAATGTCGTTGAGCGCTTCGGCTGCTTTGTCCCTGACTTTCGGCAGGTGATGATGGATCAGTTTGGAGATGCGGGAAAAGTTCTCGACGCTCGCTTTGCCGGATTCGTCGTAGACTTTCCGTTCGGACTTTGCCAGCATTCCCGAGATCATGTTCATCCAGCGGGAATATGCGAGAGGCTGTTTCAGGTTCAAAATCTTTTCTTCGGGTTCGGACAAGATATGCGACGCTTCCGCGAAGAGGCGCTCAAGATAGTGTCGGTAAGGAGTAAGGAGCTCATGATCAAGAAAGATCATCTGTTTTTCTTTGGGAATTCGGGAGAGCGAATGCCAGAAGAAACGTATTTGGTCACGGATCGCGTTGGCAAAATCGGCATGTTTGGCGACAGCGCCTTTGACCGCCGAGTTGCCGGCTTCGACTTCTTCCAGAAGGCCGAGGTAATAGCCTTCGCGGGTTGCGGCGCCATAGTTTCGCGTCCATTGCTCCCAATCGTCCAGGGCCTCTTTGAGGACCGCCGGTTCTTCCAGGTAGTCTTTCCGGTCTTTCCATTTGGCGGCGAAGGCGGCTGTTGCTTTCTGGCACCGGGCTCGGTGCCGAGGTATCTCCGGGTCGTCCAGTCCCTTGAAAAGAGGGGAGAGGTCCCAGGTGGTCTTGGTGGTTTTAGGCATGCCCGGAGTATACCAAAAAAGACTATTAAGAAACATTGTAGAGGCGGCCAGCTGGGCCTTTGCAAATTTCGCCGTATTTGGTACTATGACGGCGTGCCGAAAGGCGCTTGAAAGCAGAATATTCCGCGGTAGCTCAGTGGTAGAGCGATCGGCTGTTAACCGATTGGTCGTAGGTTCGAATCCTACCCGCGGAGCCACACGGAAACAGTCTTGTCTCGCAAGGCTGTTTTTTGACGCAGAATTCGAACTTATGCACTAAATTCTATGACAGTAAGGTAGAAATATTGTAGAGTTAAGGCAATATGAAAAATCATACTCAAGGATCTCTTTCTGTTATTTTGGCGGTCATTATCGGTTTGGTGGTTGTGGGTGGGGGAGCTTACTATGTCGGCACTCAAAGGGTTAATGACAATTCTAAGGAATACTCGCTTAGTAATGAATCCTTTGGAATAAAAGAAACAAAAAAGGAATCACAACCAGCTGCCAAGCCAACAGGAACAAAGAATCAACAGGCCGCCACCTTGAGCGAGTCAGATTTAGGAGGGATTGCTAGTCCAAAGACTGGGGAGGTCTGGAAACTCGCTGAATCAAAGACTATTGTTTTAAATACCCCAATTAAGTCATCTCAGACAGATATTAATAAATTTTTAGTACTAATCGATAAGAACGGTGCCCAGTACGGTATTATTGATTGTGGTAAAAACCCAGAGCTGAAAGCTAACTTTAGATGGGACGTAAAGACGGTCGTTAATTTCTGTGGCGCAGCAATTTCTGGTAAAAATAAGACAGTTGTTGCCGGTACTTATAAGATTGCTGTAAGGGAAGACGGTCCAGGGCAGAGGGTCCTGATGGATAGTGGTTACTTCTCCATAGTTGAGTAAGTTCCAACGTCCTCTAGCACGCGGAGCCCTAAAAAGAGCCCTTAACCACAAGGGCTCTTTTGGTACCTGGATGGCACGTTCGAACCTCTGGAGTTTTTAAGGCTCTGAGCCAGGTTTGTGTTTTGTCGCTTCTTAAGTAATATTGATTCCGGAAGCTGTCTCTCGTTGCACGGCTTAAACGAACCATGTTCAGAAAAGGAGAGTGGTATGCCCACGGTGATTAAGGCTCAGCTCGACTGGCTGAAAGAGCACGCCGTTCGAGGCAATGATAAAGTGTGGAGATGTAAAGAGAAAGGAACAGATATTCAAACCGCCGCAGTGGGGCGGTCCATCTGGATCAGGCCATTTTCAGGAGGCGGGGGAGAGGTGCGTGAGGTTCTGCATTTGACATGTCTTGCGTGCAGTCCGAATGCAGAACTGCCTGAATATGGTGAACCAATTTACGATGATGAGCTCGTAAAAGTTCGTGAAGGAACAAGCTAAAAGGCTGGATTTCCGGGGTCCCGAGCAATCGCGGGCCCTCTTTTTATACCGACCAGGTTCAGAACTTAAAATAAGAAAATATTACTTTTTCTGATATAGGCCAATACGGTTACCTTCGTTATCTTCAAATAGGGTTATATCATACTCTCCAATATCCTTCTTGGGTAGATGGATTTTTCCACCAGCAGAAATTATTTTTTCTTCAAGTTCGTCTATGTTTTAGTAAATTATACTATTTCTGAATGGTGTTGCGATAAAAGAGGCTAAAATACCGTTAAATTGCAAATCGTTGTTTTGAATCCAAGTTCCGGCTGATAGATTGTCGGATGTTCACGTTTCGTTCATATGGGGATACTAATAATGATCACATGGTCATGGTCGGCTGGAGCTTGCGGATAAGAGACGCCAAGCCGACTCTGAATTGAGGGCATTGTGCCTGTTGGCGGATTGCCAAAGAAGAAGCAACGCATGCGGTTAGGCCTGTCTGAGGACAGGAGGTTTTTTATTGAGCGTTAGGCTCTGATGCCCTTCAGCGCCCGGAACAAGAAAGCATCACCACCTATTACCCGACCTCTATTTTTGACAGAAATGGCTTTAACTTTACGCCCTTCTATTCACATGTGGAAAAAAGCATCTCTTATTTTTGCCTGCATTTTGCTGCTGGCCCAAGCAGCCGTGGGGATCAGTCTTTCAAAAAGCGATTCTCAGACCAGCGACGAGTCTCAACACCTCTACGCCGGATACCAGTACTGGACCACGAGCAACTTCAGGTACAATCACGAACACCCGCCGCTTATGAAATACCTGGCGGCTTTTCCGCTTCTTTTTATCGATCCGAACATGCCGGCTGAACATGTTAATGATGCGGATCCGATAAGATCATCAACGGCATTTATTTATAATTCCGGCAACGATCCGGATCAATTGCTCTTTTGGGGCCGGATGCCCATGGTATTCATAACCTTGCTTCTTGGCGTCGCAATTTATGCAATCTCGGCATATCTCTGGGGGTTCGGCGGAGGCCTGATCTCGCTTGCGCTTTATGTCGCCAACCCTCTTATCATCGGGCATGGGCATCTTGTAACCAATGACATGCTATTGTCGCTCGCGGTTCTTTTGGCCCTCTTTTCTTTCGGGCTTTTCCTTATGCGCCCAACGTGGAGGCGCGCAGTTATTTTCGGCTTGGTTCTTGGCCTTGCGCAAATTTCGAAATTCTCAGCCCTGATCCTTTTCCCTATCGTTTTCATAGCGCTTGTCATTCATATGGTGCTGTATAAGGATACGCGGGAAACGGTTATGGAGAAGCTGACGATGATGTTTGCGAGCATTATTGCATGCCTCCTTGTCATCGTGCTGGCATATAAGGTTGCCTATGTTGGTAATTATTTTACCGGCTTGCAGGAGTTTATGGCCCATGCAAGCCAGGGCCATCTTTCATATCTTTTGGGTATGACATCTAATACCGGATGGTGGTATTACTTCCCGGTCATGTTCTTCTTCAAAACGCCCATCATCACCATGGTCGTCATTGCTGTCGCGTGCGTCTGTGCATACGCATATTCAAAAAGGCGGCGGCGGGTTGTGCATATAAGCGCCTTTATCCTTGGATCGGCTCTTTGCTATTTGCTCTTCTCGATGGCCTCAAAAGCAAATATCGGCATTCGTCACATAATGCCGGTCTATCCTCTTTTATTTGTCTTTGCTGGAATTATTGGAAACAATATTTACGTCATGCTGATCCTCGCCATGCTCCTTATCCAAACCAAATTGGCCTACCCTCATTTCCTTTCCTATTTCAATGAATTTGCCGGCGGGACCAGTAATGGGTATAAAATTGGAGTTGATTCGAACTATGATTGGGGACAAGATTCAAAGCGCATCAGGGCTTACATAGATGAGCATGATATCCAGAATGTCACCGTAGTGTACTGGAACGGCCAAGGCGCTGATTGGCAGCCGACGCCTGGCAGTAACCTTATTATCGGAGCAACGCAGCTCATGACGGATCGAACGTTTGAATCCATAAAAAACAGAGAGCCTAACGCTCGCATTACTCCTTCCGTATTCTTGTATTCGTTTTGATGCAATGGGAAGGGTGGTGAGATCTTGTTTTTCTTGCTCGGACAGGGTGCGAACTCGTTAAAATTCAGACAAGTGGCTTAATATATTGTAGAGTTAAAGCATATGAAAAAAATAATAATGGTAGTCATGCTTGCGGTCGCAATTGCCGTGCCGGCAGCAAGCTATGCTCAAGCAAACAACCAAGCTATCATCCAGCAGTTGATGCAGCAAATTGTACATTTGCAACAAATAGTTCAGAAGTTGCTTTCCGAAAGAATCCAACCGCCTGTTCCTCTAATCGCCTGCACTCAAGAAGCCAGGCATTGCTCCGATGGGTCATACGTAGGCCGGACCGGGCCTAAGTGTGAATTTGCTGCTTGTTCCGACCTTGGCGAAGTATCGCCGGTTGCGTGTACTTTGGAAGGGAAGATTTGCCCAGATGGTTCGGTTGTTGGCCGCACAGGTCCTAACTGCGAGTTTTCAGCTTGTCCGCGCTAACGGTAAAAGATATGAGTTCATACGGATTTGTACACAATCAGTCATTTGAAAGTCCGGAGCTCGAACGGGCTCGTGCTGAGTATCCGCCAGAAAGGAAAGCTGGGTCTGTTTAACAAAGGCCGAGCAGTTCGGCAGGGTGGAGGATATAAAAGAGGGGCCTGACGGTATTGCCGTCAGAATAAAA
>DASPMN010000054.1:0-2642 GCA_035627035.1 Minisyncoccota bacterium | reverse complement strand
GACGTACTGCAAAACTTTGCTTTTGGCGTGTTCGTTGAATTTTTCGACACCGATCTCTTCGATCTGCTTCTTGCCAGAGATCTGAAGGTCCTTTTCCACCAGGTTCTCGATCGGCAAGCCATGGCAATCCCAGCCCCAGCGCCGCTCTACCCGCTTCCCCTTCATCGTCTGATAGCGCGGTACCGCATCCTTGATGGCGGAAGCTAGAATGTGGCCATAGTGCGGCAAGCCGGTCGCGAACGGCGGCCCGTCATAAAAAACATACTCGCCGTTAGGCGCCTCTTTTTCGAGAGTTTTTTCAAAAGTCTTGTTCTCCTGCCAGAATTTCAGGATTTCTTCTTCGCGGCGGGCCACGTCGCTTTTTTCGAGCTCTTCCTTGGGGTATTGGGAGTTTTTGTTGTCCATAGAGCCATTCTACTCATTTATCGCGAAAAATCCATGCTAAAAGCCCGCAAATTGCGGGCTTTTAGCATGGATTGCCTACATTTTGTTCGGAGCGGCGATTCCCAGCAGGCCAAGACCGTTCTTGAGGACCTGGCCAACGGCCGCCGCCAGAGCGACGCGCTCGGCCGAGGCCGGATTGGCAGGATCGACGATTTTCGTTTCGGCATACCAACCCGAGAAAGCGGCTGCCAGTTGGATCAGATATGTCGCTATAACATGCGGCGAAAGGTCTTTACCAGCCTCTTCGATTACTTCCGGAAATCGATAAGCTAAGCGGATGACTTCATTCTTCTCCGTTTCGATTGGTACCTTAGGCCCGATTCCTGCCTCGCGAGCCTTAACAAGAATCGAAGCTGTACGCGTGTGGGCGTATTGCAGGTACGGCCCAGAGTCACCTTCAAAGGATAGTGATTTTTCAAAGTCAAAAATGATATCTCGGCCGGCAGCCTGCTTCAAAATTGAGTATTTGATTGCGCCAACCGATACCGCCCTAGCTATCTCATCCTTCTCCTGCGCTGGCAGGTCACGATCAGATATCTTCTTCCGCACCAATCCCTCAACTTCCGTCAAAAGAGATTCAGCGGTAATAACATCGCCGGTCCGTGAAGACATTTTTCCGGTTGGCAACCGAAGCATCCCGTGAGAAACATGACGAGTCTTGGCTGCCAGCTCGGGAAAGACCAGCTCCATCGTTTTCAACAGGACCTTAAAATATTCGTTCACCTCATTGCCCGTGACAACGATCGACAGATCATACGGATAAGTATCGTGCTTCACCTTGGACAAGCCCAGCTCCTTGGCTTCATACGTCGGCAGACCTTGAGAATTTATAAAGACCCGAGTATGGAGGCCATAATCTTCTCCTCGAAATACCACCGCCCCATCGCTTTGGGTGAAAACGGGACCAACATTGCTTTTAACGACTTCGGCACCAAAAGGACCGGCGATGCTTTCAAAGAAATAGTAATCAAACTTAGTCCCCAGTCTCTGATAGATCGTTTCGAAATAGTCCAGGCTCAGTTTCCGGCCCTGGTCATAAAGCTGATTAATTCGCTCATCACTCCGGTCGTAGATCTTCTTGTTTATTTCAGTAATTTCAGCCTTAGCTGACTCGTCTGTTTTATAAGCACGAGCCCCCGCGGCATAGGCCTTAGCCAAAACTGAAATTACGGACGGCTCACCGCCTTCTTTGAGCAGCCCCCATACCGCCATCGCCACATGGGCGCCAACGTCCCCCTGGTAGCAGGCTCGTTTTACTTCGGCGCCACCAGCTTCAATGATCCGCGAGACAGCCTCACCAATAGTATTACTCATCAAATGGCCGATATGGAATTCTTTGAAAGGATTCGGGTCTGTATATTCGACAATTGTCTTAGAGCCCGACACATGAATACTGTGACCGTACTTGTCCCCTTTCTCCAAGATTTCCCTAACAGACTTCGCAAAGAATTTCGAAGAGAGGAAAAAATTTATAAACCCCGGTCCAGCGATCTCCACTTTTTCAACATATTCGTGTGACTGCCGGGAAAGCTCTTCGGCGATTTTTAACGCGAGATCTCGCGGGTTCTGTCCGGTTTTCTTGGCGTAGGCCAAAGCCACGTTGGTGGCATAGTCGCCATGAGTCAAGTCCGTAGGATGCTCAAGATTGACCGTCTCCGCCTCGACGCCAAGAGCCGCTAATGACTTTTTTATTTCGTTTTCTAACAAGCCTCTTATCATGCGGTTACTCTATCACGAGCCTTAAGGTTAGCCAATAAAAAGCCCCCGCCGGACCAAGCCGGGGGGGCGAAAACGGCATCAGGGCATGCCGGACAGGATCCGGCGCGCTATTTCGTCGCAGTTAAGGCTATTGCCCGGACGGATGAAAGCCCTTTCGACAAAGACCAGCTTCTCGAAGGAGCGGGCGGTATGCAAAATAGGCCGCAGCTCCTTGTTGTCGTCCCTTCCTATCACTATGCATATGTCAGGCTCGATCCCAGGAAACTGCCTGACCATCGCGTCGAACAGCATCCTCTGGTCGGCGTCGTTCTCTACGCGAGACTTCGCGTAGAGAAAGGCTCGAGAAAACGGGAGGAGTACGTCTTTCCGTCTGTTTTCCTGCCAGGCCAATACGACCAGGTCGTTCAGGAGCATGAAATGCTCAACCATGGAACGGGGGTCGTTTGCCCTGCTTGGCAACAAAGGCAAGCGCTCAGAAT
>DASPMN010000053.1:0-4665 GCA_035627035.1 Minisyncoccota bacterium | reverse complement strand
TGTCTTGGAAGGCTTCCAAGACTTGGCGCAAGTGCTTCATCCATTCGTCTCGAATCGGCGAAAGCTTGGCTGCCAGGAGGGTTTGATTTGTCGGACTGCTCTTGTTTTGAGCATGCAGGTTAAGCGCGCTCTCGGCTTCGGCATAGACAGTATTCATTTCATTGGCAATGGTGCGAATGAGAAAATTCCGGCCCAACGGGAACGAAGCCGAAGCAAAAAGGACGTCGTTAACTACTAAAAAGACGTCCGTCAGCTCGCCGCTGACGTCTACCGCTATGAAGCTGGTTTCCGGCAAGATATCTCGCAAGGTGCTGAATATCTCGAACGTATAGGAGTGAAAGCCGGCTGATGCCCGGCGGTCGAACTTGGCAATGGTGTCGAGCAGTTTTTGGCGAACGGCTTGCGAGCTAATGCTGACATGGTGAGAAATGCTCATGGTTTCTGCCTTCTTCTGCTCGGGCCTTTCAATTACGTAGCCGTTGAGCCGTACTTGCATGATGGCGCTCTCTAGAATGAACGACTGATCGTTCTGGAGCTCGGGATACAAGTGGCGATTGCTCTCCGCGAAGGTATCGGCCGTTTTGTTGGTAATGTCTTTGAGCAAGGACGGCGTTACGATAAAAGATCGATCTTCGCCGTAACGAATATTTTTGGTTTGAGATACGAAAAGAGGCGACGGCAACGAACAATGGTAGTGATCGATCGGACCTTTTGCTTTTTGATGGAGTTCTGTGATTACGCTTTCGAGCGCGCCGGTCAGGGAAGTGATAAAGCGCTTAAAATCAAGGTTGTCGTCAAAAACGATTTCCTTGCGAGTGCTGTAGGCAATAGCCGGGCAGAGGTTTTTTGCCTTTGGCCGGTATTCGACCAACGCGCCGCCGACGCTCGAACTGCCAATGTCGATGATGGCGACCGTTTTAGGTTTTTTAGGGTTCAAAGAGAACCAGCTCATGGCTAACAGTATAGCATGAGTTTCTTTCTGCTCCGCAACGAGTTATTACCACCTTCTTAAAAAAGCACGCCCTTGATTCGCCTGACCCCCTGGGCGACAGCTTCTTCTTTTTGAATCTTGAATGTTCCGAGGGTGCCGGTCCGCTCCACATGAGGCCCGCCGCAAAATTCTTTGGAGTAAGCGTTTTCCAGCGAATCGCCAATGTAATAGATGGTGACCTGGTCGCCGTACTTTTCGTTAAAAGCGTGGCGGGCGCCGCTCTTGAGGGCTTCTTCTTTCGGCAATATGGCGGTCTGGACCGGCAAGTCGTCGGCAATCTTGGCGTTCACGATATCCTCTACCCTTTTCTTCTCTTCGTCGGTCATTTTCTGCGGGTGCGAAAAATCGAATCGCAGGCGTTCGGCCGTAATATTGCTGCCTTTTTGTTCCACGTGTTCGCCTAAGACGTCGTGAAGGGCCTGGTTGAGAAGGTGGGTTGCAGTATGGTACTTAACGGCTTCCTCTGAATGATCGGCTAGGCCGCCTTTGAATTTCTGTTCGGCGCCGGCGCGGGAAAGTTCCTGATGCTTCTGGAGTTCTTCCTCAAAAGCCTTGCGGTCGACGCTGAAACCGCGGTCATGAGCCAGTTCTTCTGTCAGCTCCAGAGGAAAGCCGTACGTTGAAAAAAGGATAAAGGCATCGTGCCCGCTGACGGTTGCCGTTGCAAGCTTGGAAAACTCTTTGAGGCCTTGTTCTAAGGTCTTGCGGAACTTTTGCTCCTCCTGCTCCAGCTCTTTTTTGATCGTTTCTTTCCGGTCGAGCACGCTCGGATAGACCGTGCGGTACTTTTCAATAACGGCGTCGGCTAGCAATGCTAGCGATCCCGGCCGTAGGCCGAGCTGATCGGCATAGCGGACTGCCCGGCGCAAGAGCCGGCGCAGGATGTATCCCTGGTCGGTATTGGCAGGGATTACGCCGTCGGCAATCATGATGACAGAGGTGCGGATATGATCAGCGACAATGCGCTCGGCTTTCGTGTCGCCGTTGCTTCCCTGCTCTTTGATAACGGCCATGAGCGGAGCGAAGAGATCGGTATCGAAGATATTGGTTTTGCCCTGAAGGGCCATGACGAGTCGTTCGAGGCCGGAACCGGTATCGACATTCTGTTGGGAGAGCTTGCCGACGACTTTGCCGTCCTTTTTCTCGTATTCCATGAAAACGTCGTTCCAGATTTCAACGACCTGCTGGCGTTCGTCGGCCGCTAAGTAAGCTTCCTTGGTCAGGTCGCCCAGGTCTTCGTCAGAGACATTGTAAAACATTTCCGTATCCGGTCCGCACGGGCCATTGTCCCCCGGGCTCCACCAGTTGGACTTGGCGCCCATAAAGAAGATATGGCCTTCAGGGTTAAGGCCGGCAGCCGTAAAAAGCCGGCTCCAGATGTCATAGGCTTCCTGATCGCGCGGAGCGTTTTCGTCGCCTTCGAAGACGGTTACGTAGAGCCGTTTCGGATCAAGGCCGAAGCCTTCTTCTTTGGAAGTGAGAAGCTCGTAGCTCCATTTAATAGCGTCCTCTTTGAAATAGTCGCCGAGGGACCAATTGCCGAGCATTTCGAAGAAGGTGTCATGGGTATTGTCGCCCACTTCTTCAATGTCCTGAGTCCGGACGCATTTCTGGACGTTGGCAATCCGTTTGCCAGCCGGATGGGGCGTACCTAAAAGATACGGAACCAAAGGCTGCATGCCGGCGGTCGTAAAAAGTACCGACGGGTCGTTTTCCGGCACGACCGGCGCGGACGGGATGATGGCATGGCCTCGCTTTTCGAAGAAGGCGAGGAAACGCGAGCGGATTTCTTCTGATGTCATGATTCCGATACTAGCAGAAAATGGGGCATAAAAAAAGCCGCTGGGTTAGAGCGGCTTTGCCTTCGACAATCATGCCGGAGACAGGGTCCTTCGGTTGATGGCGGTAAAATCAAGCATCACTAGCGGAAGGCGTTTCGGATCCTCTTTCTTTTGTGGGGCGACAAACTCCCTAACTTCTAGATCTTCTGTTGTGAAACAGTTCGGAAAAGAAGCTGGGTCATTAAGTCCCCGTTCAAGCCTCAAGTTGTGCAGTCGACGCGCCCCCTGTCCTTGGGAAAGCCATTTCAGATTTTCCGTGCCGGGAGGAAGGCTCATGTTGCCACAGAGTACGATTGGGCCGTACCCGATCTTGTCCCTGATGAGATCCCTCATCAGGACGAACTGATTCCCCTGCGCTGGATCACCCAGTCGAGACATTTCGCGGGTTTCTTTGGCTGAAAGTTCCAAGCCGTGGAAGTTGAGGATGCTAAGAGGCGTCCCCCCGACGTCGAAACAGACGTATTGCAGGCGACCTGCGACAGGGCCTTCAGTTTCCCAGGGTAATGGAGTTTCTTTGTGCTTTTCGGGTCTTAAATTGAAACCCTCTCGTTTTGTTGCTAATATTTCCCTCCTTGCAAAAACAGCCAGACCGACTTCTGTGTAGCCTTGGAAATCAGTCAGACCTTTCTGGAGATTCTTGAATGTTTCGACTTCTTTAGTAGCGCCGCGAAGCGGGTACTCTATTCCCTGAAAGCAGAAGATATCCACTTCAGGGGCAAGGTCCTCACAGCACTCATACAAAGTTGGAGCGTATTTCCAGTGCCGGCAATCAATTGATATCAGTCTCACGAGATTCTCCTTTTTGCAATATTGAGTCTGCTTAAAATTATAGCACGTTTTACTGCTGAGGTAAAGGACATTCACCTTTCTTTCACTACCTGGTCTGTATAGTTGGCTTGTATGCACAAAAAAGCAAAGAAGATTATAGCCCTTGTGACATTGACAGCCGCGTTCTTGTTCGTTGCTGTCGGTCTCAATTCGGCCACGAGTTCGGCAGCCGTTTATTACGGCGGCAATTATATCCTGGCTTCGTCTTATTATGTAACACCGGGTCAGGACGTAACTATTACCGGCCACCGCTTCTATCCTAACGAAAAGGTGACTGTCAGCGCCGGCAGCATGAGCAAGCAAGTGACGGCTGACGGTTCAGGAGCCTTCAGCGCGACCTTCAAGGTTCCGTACGTTCCCGGCGACGGCCAGGGCAACCTGGAAGTCCGGGCTTCGGGCGACATGAGCCGCATGGAAAAGAGCATGAACGTCGTGATCGCCGGCTTCTATCCGGAGATTGCGCCGAGCAGCTATTTCATTTACCCGCATGAGACCGTAACCTGGAGCGGTAGCGGTTTTGCTCCCGGCGAAGCGGTAAAGGTCTACAAGAATGGCGCCATGATCGCGAGCGTTATCGCTAACGGCGGCTCGTTCAGCGGCGTCAGCATCAGCACGCACAGCGTAGGCACGGAGAACTATTCCTTCGTCGGCCAGACGAGCGGCGCCCGCATTTCGCGCTCAATCACCGTCGGCGATCCGTGGTGGGATTAAGAGATAATCCCACCACCAAGACAGATCTCTCCGTCGTAAAGAACGAGCGACTGTCCGGCTGCTAATGCAGCTTGAGGAGCGTTAAAACGAACGGTCGTCTTATCAGCATAACTAATCGTACAAGCCTGGGGTTCCTGGTGATACCGGACCCGGGCTTTGTACGCTCTGCCAGGATCAGGCCGTTCGCCTGAGATCCAATTTTCTTTTTCCAAACAAACGTTCTCCAGCTGATGCGCTGCCGCGTAGGCAGTTGGATCGTCCGAAACGGTTAAAATATTGCGTTCGATATCTTTG
>DASPMN010000052.1:0-2256 GCA_035627035.1 Minisyncoccota bacterium | reverse complement strand
AACAAGGTACTCCTTAACCCGCAGGAAAGCGTCTTGATCATGGCGCCGACTCGCGAGTTGGCTATCCAGATCCAGGACGAGCTCCGAGGCTTCGCCAAGGTTATGGGCGTCTTTTCCGTCTGCTGCGTCGGCGGCGCCGGTATCGGCCCTCAGCTTGCGCAGCTTCGCCATCGCAATCACTTCGTCATCGGCACGCCAGGGCGCTTGAAAGACTTGATGGCCCGCAGGGCGCTTGACCTTTCCAAGTTCAAGACGGTTGTCCTCGACGAGGCCGACCGAATGCTCGATATGGGTTTCATCAACGAAATGCGCTTTATGCTCGACAAGATGCCAAAGGAACGCCAGACCCTGTTCTTCTCGGCGACCTTGTCTCGCGAAATCGAAAGCTTGATCGGCGAATTCCTTAACGAGCCGGTCCGCGTTTCCGTGAAGACTCGGGACACTTCCAAGACGATCGACCAAGACGTCGTCCGTGTCCAGCGGGGCGCCGACAAGCTTGATCTCCTTCACGACCTTCTTAATCAGGAAGACTTCAGCAAGGTGCTCATCTTCGGCCGAACCAAGCACGGAGTGGAACGCCTTTCAAAGAGTTTGGAGGAACGCGGCTTTAAGGCGGAATCGATTCATGGCGACAAGAACCATTCGCAGCGCCAGAAGGCTTTGACGCTTTTCAAGAGCGACAAGGTTCAGATCCTGGTAGCGACAGACGTTGCGGCTCGCGGTCTTGACATTAACGATGTCAGCCACGTGATCAACTATGACCTGCCGTCGACCTACGAAGACTATGTCCACCGTATCGGCCGAACCGGCCGCGGCGGCAAGACCGGCAAGGCTCTGACGTTCATCGAATAAAGACCGCTACGAAAGCGCAGCTTCAAGGCTGCGCTTTTTGCGTTAATTCTGCTATCGTTAAATCATTAACCTTAGCCGAATCATTCCATGATTGACCCCTTCGAAACTACGAAGTTCCAATTAGCCAAAGCCGCCAAGACATTGGGTTTAGAGGCGTCGATCCTGGAACGGCTGGAAACGCCAGCTCGGGTTATCGAAGTCAATTTTCCCGTCGCAATGGATGATGGTTCTACGAGAGTTTTTGCTGGCTACCGCTCCCAGCATAACAATGCCAGAGGTCCGTACAAGGGCGGTTTGCGTTTCTCGCCGGACGTGACTGAATCAGAAGTCAAAGCCCTGTCGTCATGGATGACGTGGAAATGCGCCGTAGTCGACGTTCCGTTTGGGGGCGGCAAGGGCGGCGTGATCGTTGATCCGCGAACGCTTTCCAAGTCCGAGCTTGAGCGGCTCTCGCGGGCTTTCGTCCGGGCTTTGTCTGACGTGATCGGCCCGCATAAAGATATTCCGGCGCCGGACATGAATACGAACGCTGAGATAATCGACTGGATGGCCGACGAATACGTGAAGGTGACGGGGGATGAAAAGGGCTTGGCGGCCTTTACGGGCAAGTCAGTCGCGCGCGGGGGCTCGGAAGGCCGGACGGAAGCGACTGGTTTGGGAGGGGTATACATCCTCGAAGAACTCGTGCGTCAAGAAAAAATGATTAGGGCGGAAATATCCATCGCGGTCCAGGGTATTGGAAACGTCGGTTACTATTTCGCTCAGTTTGCATCGAGTCTTGGTTTCAAGGTGGTTGCTATTAGCGACTCAAAAAGCGGCGTCTATGACCCGGCTGGCTTAGATATTCGACGCGTAATCAAGCACAAAGAGACAATTGGGAACTTGAAAGGCTTTCCCGGTCAGGAGGTAAGCAATGAGGATCTATTGAAACTGCCGGTTGATATTTTGGTCCCAGCTGCGACCGAGAACGTCATCACGGAAGAAATCGCTTCTCAGATAAAGGCTCGGTATGTTATCGAATTAGCTAATGGGCCGACGGTGCCTAGAGCTGATGAGATCTTGTTGGACAAGGGCGTTATGATCATTCCTGACATTCTCGCCAATGCCGGCGGGGTGACGGTTTCGTATTTTGAATGGTATCAGAATACGCACCAGGAAAAATGGGCCAAAGAAGAGGTTTTTGCGAAATTGCAAGAAGTTATGGCCCGGTCTTTTGCAGAGGGCTGCGCTGTCCAAAAAGAGCGTGGGGTCGACCTGCGGACGGCATTGTATGCTTTGGCAATCAAGCGAGTGCTAGGTTAGTTTTTAGGATATACTAAGGACATGACCAACAAAAAACCTTTTATCGTGTTAGCCTCCATCTTTATTGCAGCGCTCTTGGTGTCGCTTGTTGTCGCTAACAAG
>DASPMN010000051.1:0-8037 GCA_035627035.1 Minisyncoccota bacterium | reverse complement strand
AGTCTTGTTGGTGGGCGCTTTCCGAAATGGACAAAAAGGGGTTGCTGTACGAAAGCACTCGCGTCCTGCCGTATTGTCCGCGCTGCGAAACGCCGATCGCCAATGCTGAGATCGCGATGGATAACAGCTACAAGGATATTTCTGACATTTCGGCCTATGTAAAGTTTGAGCTCGTTGATGAGCCCGGCGTTTACGTGCTTGCTTGGACCACGACGCCGTGGACGCTGCCGGGCAATGTCGCTTTGGCTGTCGGCTCGGAAATTGATTACGTCCTGGTTGAAAAAGACGGGGCGCGATATTTCGCCGCCGAGGCTCTCGCCGCTAAGATTTTCAAGAAAGGGTATGCAGTCGTACGCAATTTAAAGGGAAGCGAATTGGTCGGCAAAGGATACAAACCGCTTTTTGATTACTACGCCAAGCAGGCGCCGGTTAACGCCGAACGAGGCTGGAAGATTTATGGCGCCGATTTTGTGACGACGACCGATGGCACGGGTATCGTCCATATCGCCCCGGCCTTCGGCGACGACGACATGAAATTGGCCCGGACCGAAAAGCTGCCTGAGATTTCTCATGTGACCCCGACCGGCGTTTTCAAGGATGAATTTTCTGCTGAGGGCAGCGAGGAGCGCTTCGCGGGCGTTCCCGTCAAGCCGAAAGGGGATCATCAGTCAGCGGATATTTTAATGATCAAGTATCTGGCCCATCAGGGGGCTTTGTTCGCCAAAGAGAAAATAACCCACTCATATCCGCATTGTTTCCGCTGCGAGACGCCGCTGTACTATTACGCGATCC
This sequence comes from Minisyncoccota bacterium, assembly GCA_035627035.1. Taxonomy (GTDB): domain Bacteria; phylum Patescibacteriota; class Minisyncoccia; order Phycocordibacterales; family XYD1-FULL-46-19; genus DASPMN01. The sequence goes on along the minus strand of DASPMN010000051.1, from coordinate 7,245 downwards.
CGGCTTGGTTCATCAAGATCCAAGATCTGAAACCTCGTCTCCAAGGGCTTAATGCGACAATCAATTGGATTCCTGGCCATTTGAAGCATGGCCGCTTCGAAAAAAGCATGGAGGGAGCGCCGGATTGGAATATCTCCCGCAATCGTTTCTGGGCGACGCCGCTGCCAATCTGGAAGTGTTCGTCGTGCCAAGCCAAAGAGGTGATTCCATCGGTCGAAGGCCTTAGAAAGCGCTCAGCAAACAGAATCAAGTCCTATGCTGTTATGCGCCATGGCGAAGCCGAGCATAACGTCAAGCATCTTGTCAGCTGCGTGGTTGGCAATCCTCATCACCTTACGGAGGCTGGAAAAGAAAAGGCTCGCCTGACGGCAGAGGGGCTCAAAGGCCAGGGCATTGATCTGATCATTGCTTCCGACTTCGTGCGGACGCGAGAAACGGCAGAGATTGCCGCCCGGGCTCTCGGTTTGCCCGTCGAATCAATCGTCTACGATGAACGGCTGCGCGAGGTGAACTTCGGCAAACTTAACGGCAAAAGTTTTGAAGAATTCCATACCTATTTAGATGCGCTCCCGGATAAGTTTTCAACGCCTTTCGCGGGCGGGGAGTCATATATGGACGTGCGTCAGCGGATAGGGAGCTTTATCTATGATATTCACGACCGTTATGCCGACCGTAATCCGCTCCTGATAACTCATGAATCCCTGGTATGGCTCTTGCATTCGGTCTCTCGCGGCATGTCCGTCGAGGAGTCCCTTCAAGAAAAGGGCTACCTGAGAAGCGACTTTTTGCTGCCGGGCGAGATGGTTAGGGTTGATTTTGCCCCTCTTCCTCACAACCGCAATTACGAACTTGACCTGCATCGTCCATACATTGACGAGATCAAGCTTGCTTGTTCCTGCGGCGGGGAAATGAGCCGCATAGTTGAAGTGGTGGATTGTTGGTTCGAATCAGGCTCTATGCCCTTTGCCGCCGAGCATTATCCGTTTGAGAACGAAGAAAAATTCAAAAGCCGTTTCCCGGGCCAGTTCGTTGCCGAATATATAGCGCAGACCAGGACTTGGTTCTATTACATGCATGCGGTTTCGACGATCCTTTTCGATGACAAGCCGTTTGAGAACGTGGTCACTACCGGTACCGTGCTGGCTGAAGACGGGGAGAAGATGTCCAAGTCCAAGGGTAATTTCCCTGATCCATGGATCCTGTTCAACAAATTCGGCGTCGACGCCGTTCGGTTCTATCTTTTGTCTTCGCCGATCATGAAATCCGAAGACCTTAACTTTTCTGAAAAAGGCGTCGGGGAAATCTATCGCAAGATTATTATGCGCCTCGACAACACCCATGCTTTTTACGCGATGTATGCCGGCAAGGAAAGGCCGTCAACGATCCGGTCGGGAAATGTCCTTGATCGCTGGATAACGGCGCGCCTTAGCGAGACCGTCGCTCAAGTTGAAAGCGCAATGGATGCTTATGAGCTTGATCGCGCTTTGCGGCCGATCGACGAATTCATCGATGGCTTGTCGAATTGGTATGTCCGTCGCTCCCGCGACCGCTTCAAATCCGACGATGAGGCTGACCGAGAGATGGCTATTTCGACATTGCGGGCAGTCTTGCTTGACCTGGCGAAAGTGATGGCGCCGTTCACGCCTTTTGTCGCTGAAGATATGCATCGCAAGCTCGGCGGGAGCGAGGAAAGCGTCCATCTGGCTTCTTGGCCGAAGGCTGAATCCGCTGATCAGGGGATTCTGGAGGCCATGGCTGAGACCCGGCGCGTCGTCTCATTGGGCCTGGAGGCTCGCGCTAAGGCGGGTATCAAAGTCCGCCAGCCGCTCGGCCGCCTGAGCGTCAAATCAGCTATTGCTGAAGCCTATCATCCTTTGATCGCTTTGGAGGTAAACGTCAAAGAGGTCATCGTTGATCCTTCGCTGGTCGAAGATGTTCTGCTCGATACGGTTATAACCGATGAGCTGCGGGACGAGGGGATTGTTCGCGAACTTGCTCGGCATATCCAAGAAGAACGCAAAAAGCGCGGCTACGTACCACAAGACTTGGTCCTTGTTGCGGTCGCAACCGACGATCTTGCCGGTCAGCGGATTGTGAAGGATTATGGCTCTGAGCTGGCCAAAGCGGTAAACGCAAAAAGCTTGAGTACCGCTGCTTCGCTTGCTGAGGACGGCAAATTCCAGGTGACGGTCGAAAATATTGTTTTCGATATTGCTATGGAAAAATAGGGCGTGGCTCACCATCTCTACCACACTCAGGCAATCGTTATTGGTCACGCTGACCGCGGCGACGCTAATCGCGCTTTCTATCTCCTGACTCGCGAGCTCGGCTTGGTGGTCGCGACGGCGCAAAGTATCCGCCATCTCAAATCCAAGCTTCGCTATCACCTGCAACTTGGCCGGATACCGTCCGTAACGCTGGTGAGAGGGCGAGAGACGTGGCGCATTGTCGGAGCTGAAGCCGGGGAAGACGTGAGCCGTCTATGGCGCTTCTCGGCCGGCCGCCGATTCATTCGCAGCTCTTTCGCCTTGATTCGCAAGCTAATACACGGCGAGGAGCATAACCCTGCCGTTTTCGAGCTTTTCACGGAAGCTTTCAGATACGTTTCGGCTGATCCGGCTGCGCGGGCCGATTCTGAGGCCGAGCTAATAATAACGCTCAGGCTGCTTCATCATCTGGGGTATTTGCAGGCGGATCAGCGCGTTTTGCCGCTGATAAAAAACAATGAGTGGGAAAGCGAAGTGCTCGCTCAGGCGAAGAATCGGCGAGAAGATCTAGAATTGCTGGCCAAAGAAACCCTACTTTCTACACACCTGTAGTTAACCGGCCGGTAGCGCGGTGGTATAATGCGCGTTATGGATGAATTGGAGCGCTCTCCGCGCTTGGAGAAACTTAAACAGCGCTTGCAGCGTCGAGAAGGAAGCGGCTTTGTCTTCCGCCGCACGCCTTTGGAGGCTGAAATAAAAACTCCGCACAAGGAGTGGGAAGCGGTCTCTTCGTTGCCGACTTCCCGCAAGGCAACGTCCTCCTGGCTCAGGCTGGGCCTCTGGCTCTCTATGGCTTTTTTTGCAGTAGCTATTGCCGTGGCGGGCTTTGTCTTTTTACAAGGCAGCAATATTGTCTCTAATCGTAATATTGATATTGAAATACGCGGACCATTGGCGGTTAAGGCCGGAAACGCGACAGATCTGGAAATTGCTTTGAGTAATAATAATCGCGACGGTCTTGAAGCTGTCGATATGGTTATCGAATATCCTGAAGGGACTCGCCAGGTTGGGGATGTGACGGATCAGCTTGTCCGGTCGAGGGAAATGGTCGGCAATATTCCGTCTGGCCAATCAGTAAGCCGTTTTGCTAAGGCGGTATTTTTTGGCGAAGAAAACGAGCCTAAAAAAATAAGGGTGGTTGTCGAATATAGGGTCAGCGGCTCGAACGCCCTCTTTGAAAAAGAGGAATGGTATGAGTTTAGGATAAGCGGTTCGCCTCTCAATATCGTTGCCGAAACTGCTAAGGAAATTAATTCCGGACAAGAAATAGCACTGAAAATAAAAGCTGTTTCTAATTCTGACGCGCCGTTAGATAATGTGATTATTTCCGTTGCTTATCCTTCCGGCTTCCGTTATGTTAGCTCTTCGATACGGCCTCTGTCGGCGGCGTCAGATACCTGGAACTTGGGTACGATAGCTGCGGGCGAGCAGCGCCAGTTGGAGATCAAGGGGACATTAGAAGGCCGAGCTCACGCCGGGAAAACCTTTGCTGTTCGGTCGGGGGTGGCACGTCCGGATAAAAACGATGAGATCGATATTGTGTATGCTAACGTTCCGGTCGTTGTTTCTATTAAAGAGTCTTTCTTTGATCCGCGTATTGTCATTAATGAAAACGCCCAGGAGGAAGACATGGTACTGCCGGGCGATGCGATGAATATTCCAGTTAAGATAGAATGGATTAATAATGTCGGCGCTCCGTTGGTTGATGGACAGCTGGCTGTGACCTTGGAAGGACGCGCGATCGATAAAACCAGTGTTCTTGGTAATGGTTTTTATCGTTCATCAACAAATGTAATTAGTTGGGATGGCAAGCTGGAACCTTCGCTGGCTTCTTTGCCGATAGGGGGCAAGGGCCTGGCTTCTTTCAGTTTCCGTTCTCTGCCGTTAGTTTCGCCTGATGGCAAGACCTTTACTAACCCGGTATTTGAGGTTAAGGCGCAATTGCGAGCCTCTCGTTTGTCGGCCGGCTTTGCTCACGAAGAGGTTAAAAGCGTTGTCACGCGCCGGATAAAGCTCAGCTCAATCATCGGAGTAGCGGGAAAAGTTTTTTACGAAAACGGGCCGATCGCAAACACCGGGCCCTTGCCCCCGGTTGTTGATGCTATGACCAAATATACGGTTATGTGGTCAGTAACCAATTCTTCGAACGATCTGAAAGCTGCTACGGTTAAGGCGACTTTGCCTCTGTATGTGGAGTGGACGGGCGTTGTCAGTCCGGCTGGCGAGCGGGTAGTTTACAATCCTCGTACGCGCGAGGTGGTATGGGATCTTGGGGATGTGGCAGCCGGGACGGGAATCGGGGGGCGAGAGCGTTCCGCGGCTTTCCAGGTGTCCTTCGTTCCAAGCTTGAGCCAGGTGGGAGTCGTGCCCGTGCTTGTGTCAGATTCGGTCTTTTCCGGTACTGATACCTTTACGGGGGCCGTATTATCTGCTAAGAAGATCAATATGGATACTGTGCCGAGCGGAGACGAGGAGAGCGAACATAAAGACGGGATGGTTGTTGAAAAGCAAAACTAAATACCTACAGACTTAAATACCATGGACTCACAAAACCAGCAGATGGAAAAAATTATTTCCTTAACCAAGCGCCGAGGCTTTATTTACCAGGGGTCGGAAATTTACGGAGGTTTGGCCGGCACTTGGGACTACGGCCCCCTGGGCGTTCAGCTTAAGCGCAATATCGCCAACCTGTGGTGGCGTTTCTTTGTCGAGCAACGCCAGGACATGTACGGCGTTGACTCGGCAATCTTGATGAATCCCAAGGTTTGGGTGGCGAGCGGGCACGTTGATACTTTTAACGATCCGTTGATCGAAGACGTAAAGACCAAGAAGCGTTACCGCTTGGATCATGTGTTGGAAGAAAATGGCATCAATCCGGAGGGCAAGACTCTCGATGAAATGGCGGCGCTTGTAAAGGAAAAGGGGATTAAAAGTCCTGAGGGTAACGACTTTGGTGCCGCCGCCCAGTTTAACCTGATGTTCAAGACATATGTCGGCCCGGTTCAAGACGAGACATCGGTCGTATATTTGCGCCCGGAAACGGCTCAGGGAATGTTTACCAACTTCCGCAATGTCGTAGACAGCTTGTATCCTGATCTGCCGTTCGGCTTGGCTCAAATCGGCAAGTCTTTCCGCAACGAAATTGCACCGCGCGATTTCATTTTCCGCGTCCGCGAACTTGAGATCATGGAATTCGAATATTTTATTAATCCTGAAAACTGGGAGGCTGAATTTGAAAAATGTTTGAACATGTCTCGAGAGTGGTTCAAGCTGGTCGGCCTGCCGATAGAAAAAGTCCATGAGCGGGAAATACCGGAGACTGACCGCGCTCATTACAGCAAGCGTACGGTCGACTTCGAGTTCGCGTACCCGTTCGGCATCAAGGAAATCGGCGGTATCGCTTATCGTACCGATTTCGACTTATCTAATCATGAGCGCGCCAGCGGCCGGCCTCAGCGCTATACCCCGAAAGAAGGAGGAACCCCATTTGTCCCGCATGTTATTGAACCGACCTTTGGTCTTGATCGCCATGTTTTGGCTGTCTTGGCCAATGCTTATACTGAAGACGAAATGAACGGCGAAACGCGCGTGTTCCTGAAACTGCCGCCTCAGGTGGCGCCGGTGAAAATCGCCGTTTTCCCTCTGCTTAAAAACAAGCCTCAGCTGGTGGAAAAAGCGCAAGCCGTCTTCATGGAATTGAAAAAAGAGTTTGGTATGGTGGTGTTCGACGACAACGGCAATATTGGCAAGCGCTACCGTCGTCAGGATGAAATCGGTACGCCGTACTGCGTTACTGTGGACTTCGATAGTTTGGAAGATGGTACGGTGACCGTCCGCGACCGCGATACGGGCAATCAAGAAAGGGTAGCTATTGCCGAGCTGTCCGCCCGCCTTAAGCAGTAAAATTATATCCTCCATGATAAAACCAACCAAAACGGTCCTTCCTAATGGGCTGAGAATTATTGCTATTCCTAAGCCGGAAGCGCCGGCGGTGACGGTAATGGTTCTGGCGGAGGCCGGATCAAAGTACGAGGCAAAGGAAGAAAGCGGCTTGTCCCATTTTATCGAGCATGTGCTTTTCAAGGGCACACCGAAGCGGCCGAAAGCTTTTGATATCAGTTCGGAGTTGGACGCTTTGGGCGCTCAATCGAATGCTTTTACTTCTCAGGAATACACCGGCTATTATGCCACCGTCTGGCCTAAGCGCTTCGGCAAGGCTTTAGATGTGATAAGTGACATTTACCTCAACCCTTTGTTTGACGCCGAGGAGATTGAAAAAGAGAAGGGGGTAATCATCGAAGAAATCAATATGTACGAGGATAACCCGGCTCGGCAGGTGAGGGATCTTTTCAACGAGCTTCTTCACGGCGACCAGCCGGCCGGCTGGTCGGTTCTGGGGACGAGAGAGCATATTAAGGCCATGCGCCGCGACCAGTTCGTCTCATACCATCAGAGTCATTATGTGGCCTCTTCGACCGTTGTTGTCATAAGCGGCTCATTCGATCAAGAAACGGCTCTCAAGCAGATTGCTAAGAAGTTCTCGGCCATTTCTCAGTCTTTGCCGGCCGCTAAAGAACCAACGCTTAACGCCCAGCAGAAGCCCGCAATTCTGGTTCGCTCTAAAGATTCCGATCAGGCCCACTTGGTCTTGGGCTTCAAGGCTTATGACTTGTTCGATAAGCGCGAACCGGCCGTCGACCTTTTGGCGACAGTTTTGGGCGGCGGCATGAGCTCGCGTCTTTTCCAGAAGATTCGAGAGGAAATGGGAGCCGCTTATTACGTTCGGGCGGCCAATGACACGCTGACCGACCACGGGGCTTTGGAGATCGGCGTTGGCGCTGATACGAAAAGGGCCAAAGAGGTGGTCAAGGTGATATTGGAAGAGTGCCGCCGGATTGCTGCCGAGCCGCTGCCTGCGCCGGAGCTGTCGCGCGTTAAGGACTATATTGCCGGCAATTTATACCTTGATCTGGAGACA
>DASPMN010000050.1:0-5502 GCA_035627035.1 Minisyncoccota bacterium | reverse complement strand
TTTCTTCCGATGGGCCTTGTATTCATCGTATGCCTGCTTGCGGAAAGTAGCTTCGGGCAAGTCGTAACAGGCGACCATATAATCAGGCTGGACGTCGTTAATAGCCTTGATGAGCATCGTAGACAAGCCGTACAAAGCGCCGGTCGCCATTCCTTTGCTTGATTTGAAATCAGGCATGGCGTGATAGGCGCGGAAAAGCAATGCATAAGCGTCGAAAAGGACCAGCTTTTTCTTTTTGTTTATAACTTTAGCCATGCCTACCATTCTATTATGCGCGTCGTTTCGTTAATAAACGTTAAATTAACCATCAGTCGTTCAACAGGAAGAAGATTGGCGACCCGTTCCGGCCACTCAAGAATAATTAGATTTTTAGGCTCAGACAGAATACTATCCCAGCCTAAAGCCGCCAATTCCCTACCGCTTTCCAGGCGATAAGCATCAATGTGTATCAAATGAGAAAAGCGTGGATGGTCAGGGATGCGATAAATTTTTTCCAACACAAAAGTTGGACTGGTGATTGGATCCGCAATCCCTAAGACCGAGGCGATCGATTGGGTGAAAGCCGTCTTTCCCGCTCCTAAGTCGCCTGAAAGACACACCAAGGTCGCTTGATCTTTGACGGGCTTTAAATCAGACAGGAATTCCTCGGCTATCCGCCGGGTTTCTTCCAAGCTTAGGCTTTCCCTCTTCATATGGAGCTAGTCTAGCATAAAAAAGGGCCCAGATTGATAGTATCAATCTGGGCTCCGGTGATTCATCAGTGCCTGTGGAATCTTCTGTCGTTAAGTCTCCTTAACTCTTTGTCCGCCCTCTGCCTTTCGTTGTGAAGCCTTTCGATTTCTCGATTGGCGGAGTAAGCATCTTTCCTTATTTTACTCACGTGGCGTCGTTCATCCCTTGCGCGCCGAGCAACCTCTTCAAGAGAGGATCCACGACCGCACAGATCAACACTGCGATGTTCGAAGAATCCCCCTACAGGAACAACGGGAGCTGGCCGGAAAATCGGCTGAGGAATGGGTGCGGTACAGACTGTATGCACCAACGGTTGCGGAGCAACCGGCTGGCAGATACGTTCTGTCGACACCGAAGGAATAAGTTCGCCAGCAGCTCGCTTGATCCAAATCTCATACTTGGCTTCAAGCCCTGGGGTTGAATTAAGCTTGCGAAACACCGCCAAATCTTCCTCTGCGCCAGAAATATTCCCAAGAGCAAGCTTAGCAAGTCCGCGCGAACCGTACGCTTGCGCGTTTTCCTGTTTGTTACGGCTGGTTCCTTCGACAATATGGACAGCGGTGCTCGCATCAGCTAAAGCCGATTCAAGATGTTGGGTCCGCCACTTAAGACTTGTCGCGGCAAGGCCAAGCTCCCAATAAACTTGGGACCGGTAGAAATAAACTGCCGGAACGCCAGGGGCTTCGTTTACAAGCTGGTGACAGACCTCTAGCGCTTGTTTCCAACTGCCTCTCTCTATGTGCAGGGTTGCCTGTTTAAAGAGACTTTTAGCATTAGGGCCAACCTTACACTCCTGAGCCAATGGAACATCATGCAACGGAACGGCGGTCAACAGCCGGGGAGGCAGGTCTTTATTAGCTGAAGCATTAACCACTTCTCCCGAAAACTCGTCCGACACGTTCGTCAGCCCGGAACAAGAAGACGTAGCACTGATGATGACAATGAACACTGCGATAAACTTCATCATGAGGGAATCCTCCAAAAGTAGTTATTTTACCGCGTTTACTGTTTTATATTATAACAATATATTGTTAAAAAGTCAAGTATTTTCTTGACCGATCCGTTAATGCCACGCCTACTGGTTTATCCACTCCCAATTTACCTTGCGCCGACCGTCAGACGTGCTAGAAATGGAACCAGTAGATTTGTTTTGACGCTTGGAAACGTTTAGAATAAGAATAATGATTGACTTCAGAGAAGAAAAATCCAACAAGCGCCTAATAGAACTACATTTACGAGAAGCCGAAGAGTTAGCGGAAATTCTTTCGCAAAAATACGGACTTCCGTACATTGATCTTTCCAAACAATCGATTTCGACCGATGCTTTGCGCTTGATACCGGAGAAAGAAGCCCGCGAAGCGCAAATCGCCGCTTTCAAGCTCACCGGCCGAACGATTCATATCGCTTTCATGTCTCCGAACAATGATAAGGTTCAATCAATTCTTGAGGACATAAAGAACAAAAACTACATCCTCATCCCCTATCTCTGTTCCGAAGCCAGCCTTCAGCGCTGTTGGGAACGCTACAACGATATTTCCGCTTCTAGCCGAACCAAAGCGGGCATTATCGAGATCTCCGACGAAGAAATCAATGCCCAGATTGAGAAATTCAAAGACTTAAAAGACATCACCAGCACCCTGGAAGCCGAAAGCAAGGACGCTGAATCAGGCGTGGGCGGCATTTCGACCATTCTGGAAACGATTCTTGCCGGTGCCCTGACGACCAAGGCTTCGGACATCCACGTCGAACCAGAAGAGCTTGTCACTCGCCTGCGCTATCGCCTAGACGGCGTGCTCCAAGACATTACCGACTTGAATCCGCGGATCTACCAGAAAATCCTTTCTCGCATCAAGCTGGTCTCCGGCCTGCGTCTCAACATCCGCCAATCGGCTCAAGACGGCCGTTTCGCCATTAAAGTCAGCGGTACGGAAATTGAAATCCGTACTTCGATTTTGCCAAGCGCTTACGGCGAATCCATCGTCATGCGCGTACTCAATCCGAAAAGCATCGCTGCGACCTTCGAAACGCTTGGCGTTGATGATCACCTCTTCAAGATCTTCGAAACGGAAATCAACAAGCCTAACGGCCTGATTCTTTTGACCGGTCCGACCGGATCCGGTAAAACGACCACTTTATACTCTTTTCTTCGTAAAGTTAATTCTTCAGAACTGAAGATCATCACGATCGAAGATCCGATCGAATATCACCTAGAAGGAATCAATCAGACTCAGGTTAACGTCAAAAAGGGCTATACATTCCTTTCCGGCCTTCGCTCAGCCCTCCGCCAAGACCCAGACATCATCATGGTGGGCGAAATTCGAGATGCCGAGACCGCCAAGATTGCTATCAACTCAGCGTTGACTGGCCACTTAGTCTTCTCATCCCTTCACACGAACAACGCCGCCGGCGCAATTCCCCGCCTGATCGACCTTGGCATCAACCCGAAAATCATGAGTTCGGCGCTAACGCTATCCATCGCCCAGCGTTTGGTCCGCAAACTGTGCGAGACCTGCAAAAAGGAGGACGTACCAAACGAAGCCGAGAGAAAACTCATAACCGAGATCGTTCCGACGATAAGGGTCAAGAAGCCGAATCTGGAAATACCTTCCGGCGAAAAAATCTATCGCCCGGTCGGCTGCAAAGAATGCCACATGACCGGCTTCAAGGGCCGGCAAGGCGTCTTCGAGGCCATCGCCATGGACGCAGCTATCGCTGCAACCGCTCTTACCAATCCGAGCGAACGGGAAATAAAGATAGCGGCGATTCCTCAGGGCATCTTGGATATGCGCCAAGACGGCGTTCTGAAAATCCTGCAGGGAACGACGTCGATGGACGAATTAGCCCGCGTCGTCGATCTGAACCAAGAGGTCATTTAAAAAGAAAACCGCCTCCAGGCGCGGAGGCGGTCAAGAAACAGGGAGTTCGTTCACAATCGAGAGCATGAACCTCGCAGCAATCCCTTTAATCGTGCGATTAAAGTTAGGTAAGTCATAAAGGATAGCCCCAGTAAGGTCCTTCGAGAGGGAACCGGGACGTCCTCGCAAAAAAACCCGTTAAACCGTAAACGGCCTAAATTGCTGAGAGGTTTATGATCTTGATTGGTAGCCTTCCGGCTGAGTTACGAACCTGTTTAGAAGCTTAGCATATTTTAATATTAATGTCAAGTACCCCCCTACAACCAATAGACAACCAGGGCAGTTTCAAAGAAGACCGGTTTTTAGACCGCTCCTTAAGGCCCGACCGCTGGGAAGAATATATCGGCCAGCAAAGCATCAAAGACAACCTTAAAATTCTTCTTCAGGCAGCCCAGGAACGGGAACATCCGCCAGAGCACGTGCTGTTTTACGGGCCGCCAGGGCTCGGAAAAACCACTCTCGCCCACCTTATCGCCAAAGAAATCGGCGGGCAGCTTAAAGTCACTTCGGGGCCAGCGGTCGAAAAGGTCGGCGACCTTGCTTCGATCCTGACCAACCTTTCGCCGGGAGACATTCTCTTTATCGACGAAATTCATCGCTTGAACAAAATGATCGAGGAAGTCCTCTACCCAGCGATGGAGGCAGGCATGTTAAATATTGTTATTGGCAAAGGGCCCGGCGCCCGTGTTATCCAGCTCGATTTGCCGCCCTTTACCCTCGTGGCTGCTACTACCCGCATCGCTCTCCTTTCGTCGCCTCTACGTTCGCGTTTCTCCGGCGGTACTTTCCGTTTGGAATTCTACACCGAAGAAGAAATCAGCCGGATCATCCGCCGATCGGCTGCTGTCTTGAATATTGGAATCGACGACGAAGCAGTAAAAGAGATCGCCCGCCGATCACGCTTTACGCCGCGTATCGCCAACCACTTACTCAAACGCTGCCGCGATTTCGCTCAAGTAAAGAAACAGCCGATCTCCACCCCTATTGTCAAAGACGCGCTCAACCTGCTTGGCATCGACGAACTCGGCCTCACAGGCGCCGACCGGGCCCTTCTTGAAACGATCATTGCCAAATTCAACGGCGGACCAGTAGGCGTCGGCACCGTGGCAACAGCGCTCTCAGAAGAGGAAGCGACAGTCGAAGACGTCCATGAACCCTACCTGATCCAGCTCGGCCTTCTGGAGCGGACTCCGCGCGGACGCATCGTAACCAAGAAGGGTTACGAACATTTGTCGTACGACTACCCGGCCGACAAACAGAACTCCCTTTCTTAATCCAACCCTTACATGTCAGGACATAACAAGTGGTCTAAAATCAAGCACAAGAAGGCGGCAAGCGATGCTAAAAAAGGGAAAATCTTCAGTATCCACGTCCGTCTTATTACGATCGAATCAAAGAAAGCCAAGGGCGACAAAAACGCTCCCGGCTTAAGAGCGGTTATCGAGCGAGCAAAGGCCGACAACATGCCTAATGACAATATTGACCGGGCCGTAGCCAAGGGAGCCGGAACCGGCGCCGAAAACTTCGAAGAAGTCCTCTATGAGGCCTATGGCCCAGGCGGCGCCGCCATTCTTATCGAAGGCATCACCGACAATCCCAATCGAACAACGCCTGAGATCCGCCACCTTCTCTCTTCCCACGGCGGCAACCTAGGAACCCAGGGATCCGCCGCTTGGGCGTTCGTTCGGACAAACAACGAATGGCAGCCTACCGCTCTTGTTCCTTTAGAAGAAGCCGATCAAGAGTCGCTCTTGAAGCTTCTGGAAGCGATCGACGATCATGACGATGTAAAAAATATCGTAACGAACGCCGATCTCGGCGAAGAATGAAGAAATCCGCCCAGATGGGCGGATTT
>DASPMN010000049.1:0-2227 GCA_035627035.1 Minisyncoccota bacterium | reverse complement strand
TAGACGTTGCGCTAGCCAAGGTTAAGGTAACGGTTTCATTAGGCATAAAACCCGAGCCGCTGACAAGCGCTCGGCCGAAAGGAGCATGCGAAACCGCCTCAACGGAAATGTCCGCCGAGCGAGGAGCGACGTAATAGGAATTAGCGGATTGATCGCCCTGCCCATCCTTGGCGATTATCGCCAGAGGTCCTGAAGCGGTTGCCGCCGGAACCCTTACCGAGACAGCAAACATGCCATCGACGACCGGGGCTGTCGCTTCCGGCGTTTCGTCGACCGTTCCCAAATAAATTTTAATAGTATCTCCAGATACCCAACCGCCGCCCGACACCTGAAGGTTAACGCCAGGATAACCGCTAAAGCTATCAAGCGTCACCCAGCCTCCGGCCGCGAAAACAGAGAGCGGCGCCAGAATCTGGACCGCCGCGAAAAAACTCAGAACCGCTGCCGCCCGGAAGGCCGCAGAGAATCCTTTCGATCGTTTCATACAAGAAAAGTTTTTACGTTTTATAAAATTTAGCTCGACTGTGCTGTTAGAGAAACTGTAGAGCAGGGGAGATGAAGGGAACGTGAGATTTACTATTGCTGAGCTTGCAAATTCGTTGTGTAATTTGTACACTGGATGCACATGAAAAAACAGTGAGTCCGCGTGGGCCGCTTTTATCAACCAAAACTAACCTCATGGTCATCACAACTACAGAAATTACCAAACAAAAGGCCGCTCCGGCCAAACTCGTCGTTAATCCTGACCGAGCCATCCACTGGCTCGGCACGGTTAATTACGATTCGGCCCAGAACGTTACGGCCGACATCAAACAGCTCGTCAAGGAAGACCCGAAAGAGCATGTTGATCTCATTATCTCCTCGCCGGGCGGCGCGAGCGGTATTGCCATGAGTTTCTATGACACCATGAAGCTGCTTTACAAGCCCCGCCTGCGCACTATCGGTTCTGGCGACGTGGACTCCTCAGGCATCATCATCTTCCTGACCGGTGCCAAACGGTACTTGACCCCGCACACGACCCTCCTATTCCACTTGGCCGGCCGCACCTTCGAAAGCGGCAAGCGCTTCAGCACAGCTGAAATGGAGTGCAGCTTGAAAGAGGACAAACTAAAAGATTATTACTACGCTTGCATCGTTGCCGAAGGTTCAGGCAACCGGCTCCTGCCGCAGGAAGTGCTCGACATGATGGCTGCCGGCACGGTGCTGACCGCTCACGAAGCCGTAGAATACGGCTTGGCCGACGCGGTGATTGAATAAAGTTTCGCTTAAGAAAACCCCGGCCTTACTTCACTCATTGTTAACTAGACATTTCCTATACTGCTGGCATGGTCGAAGTTATCAGTCAAACAAACTGGAACTATGCCAAACGACAACAGCAGGAACGACAAGAAACAGAAGCGCGGCTTTGCTGCCATGGATGAAAACAAGCAACGCGAGATCGCAAGTCTAGGTGGCAAAGCAGCCCATCAAGCAGGCACCGCTCACGAGTTTACTCCGGAAGAGGCTCGTAATGCCGGCCGCCTCGGTGGACAGGCCCGCAGCCGCAACAGCCGGCGATCATAATCTTACCGAATCACCTAAAAAGGCCCCGGACGCGTATGCGCCAGGGGCCTTTTTGCTCTTAATTAGGCCTTTTTCATGGTCTTGTCAGATAGATGAAGTTTTATTATAATAAACCTCGTTTTACAAGCCTTACTCACTAACCGAAACGACGTATGCATGACGACGAACCGATTATCGAGGGCGTGTCGTACGGCGATGGCGAAACGGCCGGTGACGACGAGGAAGAACTCATTCCCGAGGAGGAAGCCGCAAATCCCGCCCAAGCCGTCCGCGCCCTGCGGCAGAAACTCAAAGCCTGCCAAGCCGAACGCCAAGCCTATCTGGAAGGATGGCAGCGATCCAAGGCGGACTATATCAATCTCAAAAAAACCCACGAGGAAGACCGCAAGCGCCTGGCTCTCCATGCTACCGAACGGGTCATCGAAGACTTCCTGACCGTAGCGGACAGCTTTGAAATGGCGTTCGCCAACAAAGCCGCCTGGGAAGACCTGCCGGAGAATTGGCGCAAGGGCGTGGAATATATTTACAGCCAGTTCCAATCGACTTTCCGCAGTCACGGCCTGGAAGAAATATCGGCGCTCGGCCAGCCATTCGACCCAGCCCGCCATCACGCCTTGGCAACCACGCCGACCGACAAGGAAGAGGAAGACCATACCGTGCTTGA
>DASPMN010000048.1:0-3010 GCA_035627035.1 Minisyncoccota bacterium | reverse complement strand
AGGGCTTAACGTCCTTGTATTTATCGTACAGGAATGTGTTGCTGGCCCAATCGCCGATTTGCTGGATCCTCCGTGCCCGGTAATCTTCTTCGCTTTCGCCTTCATGGCGAGGTCGAGAGAGAGGAGGGGGCAGCGGTCCTGGATCTTCGGGCTTGAGGTTGGGAAGAATTTCCCATGGTCTGAAGCGCGGATCATAACTGATGCGGTAACGCGGGTCGTTCGGATGCCACCCTTCCACGCCGCTGTAGACAGCTTTGGTTTTCTGGAAAATGTGGACGAGCTTGTCTTGGCTTTGTGGTGGGTGGGTATAGAACAGGTCGATGTAGGCTAGGCCTGCTATTATCGGGATAGTCATGGCGACCGCTCCTGATAAGTAGGAGGCGGTTTGCCAATCGAAAACCATAAAACATCTGATCGGCACGCCGACGAACCAGCACCAGAACAGCCACTCTCCCCAGTTCAGGAATCGGTAGCCTAGTTCCTTGCTTAGGTGATCCCAGGTGTGACGTTTGTCGTCATCGGTTGAGCCTGTTGAAAAGCGCTCTATTAACGTTTTGGCTAACCAGTATCTGATGGTTATCCAGAGGAATTGGGCGGCGGCAATGACAGGGTACGTCAAAGCGATCGCTCCTAAATTCCATAGTATTGTTCCCCACGGCAACCGTACGAGGATTTCAGGCAGTGTCAAAGGTCTTCTCCTTCTTTCTTGAAGAGTAGTTTTTTCTAGTTGAGATTATACAACGAAAGCTCTATTTATGCAAGTATAAATAGAGCTTTCGTCGGTCCGGTGCTGGGAGGGAGACTCGAACTCCCAAGGGTTGCCCCACTAGTTCCTAAGACTAGCGCGTATACCAATTCCGCCATCCCAGCATGCCGCCTTATTAAAGCATGCATTTCTTCGCTGGGAAAGTCCTGCTTGGCCCATCAAAAAAGAGCCGGATCTCCGGCTCTTTTTTGATATCCTTATGGCTGGAAGCTGAGGTCGGCTGATTTGCCGTTTGCGGTCAGGACAACCGTCTTGATGGTAGGGAATTCAAGCAAGGTCTTTTCGATTTGAGCGGTCCGGGCCATCATCGAGCATGAGCCGCCGCCGCTCTCAGTCGTGGCATTGAAGTCTGCATAGGCGGTGGTGCCAACGATCTTTACAGAGTTAAGTTTGCTGCCGGCTGGAATGGCGCTGGTGTAACCGTCAGCTTTTTCATCGGCGCGCGGACCGGCCAAGAGGGCGGTAAGAGCCGCATTGGCCGTTGCCGAACTCTTGGGAACCTGGCGAGTTACGGCAACTACGTTACGGCAATCATCTGCAACCGAACTGATGGCATTGTTCTGGAAATAGACCGTAACAGGCATGGTATTGGCCGTGCCCTGGCCAGTATTCGAGGTGGAAATGCTGAGGGTTTTAAGTACGTCCTTTACTGCTGCGCTCGGCTTGTAAAGCTTGGCAATAACGAAACCGGGAGCGTGCTTGAAGACGATGACTTCCTTGTCTGCGTTTGCCCAAGCTTTGACGTCGGTGCCAGCCTTGAAGCTCATGCCAGCCGAAGCCGAGGCGCAGCCTGAACAGAAACCTTTGGCATCAGTGCCTTCGAACGCTTCCTGGGAAGACATGAAGCCGGCGCCGCTGTTGTTAAGAATCGTAACGGTGTGGGTTTTGCCGGTCGCCGTTTCCTTAATCGAAATGGTGGCCTGGTTGCCGGATACGGTAAAGCTGTCTGCAGGGTAGGCGAGCTGGTAGGTAACCTTGGTGTTTTCTCCTTCAAAGCCTGTCTGGAATGTTTGGCTGTAGGTTTTTACATCTCCCTCGGTTTGGGTCCCGTTGTTGATAACGATACCGCCGTCAGTGGTCGTAGCGGTGTCGTTAGTCAGGGATCCGTTCTGGGCTGGCCTTAGGGCAACAAAGGCCACAACGGCCAGGGCTAGTACGGCGATGATCGCCGCGATAACCGTTCCGGTTAATCCGCGTTTAAACATGGAAGTTTAGAGTTAATGGTTAAGCAGGATTTTACTCCTGGTGTTGAGTCTAGCACATGAAGGGACAATAAAAAAAGCCGCCTTCATGTAACGAAGACGGCTCAGAAGGGGATGCCTGACAGTATTAGTCGGGGTTGCTCAGTTCTTGGACTATTGCCACGGCTAGGTCCAGGAGTTCAAGGTAAATATCCGGACGATCTCTGAGCTCGTAGAATAGCTCAAGTGGCGTTGAGTCATGCCCTCGAGCATCCTTCAGGCCAAAATTGGTTGCCGTAAGACTGCAGACAAATTCTTCCCCGAAGGAAATTTTAATTTCTCCGTGTCTATTGATCAGCTCGCGCAGATGCTCTCTTTCTTTCTTCATCCACGACTGAAAGCCATAGAGCATGTCGCAAAGCTGTATCCTTTGGGCGTCCGGCAGGGCGCGCAGAAGATGTTGGAGTTCGTTTTGATTTGGCATAAGGAACCTCCTGATTCTTTTTCGTTTATATAATTAATAGCAGATTAAGTCAATAAATTATGTCCTTAGGCCGTGTTATTATGCCATTTATGATCAAGGGTTATTTTTTGGGGATTATGCTTCTTGCTGCCGTTCTGGCAGCTAGTCATCTTCATGCCGCTGAGCTTTTGCCTGACATCCAGGAAATCTGGAAAGCTCGGGTCGAGGCTATTCACTCGACCCAGCGGCAGCCTATTCCTGGCACCGATACGATGCAGGATATTCAATCGATTGAGGTCAGAATTTTGGAAGGAAGAAAGGAGGGGCAGCTGGTGGCTGTCGACAATGATTACTTGAAGCTCGGCGTTGGCGACGTTTTTTACCTTAACTATACGCGCCAATCAGACGGCATTGAATACTACGCAGTAGGCGAGCCCTATCGTTTGCCGTGGCTGTTGGGCCTCTTGGCTTTATTCGTTGCAGTGGTCGTTTTCTTTGGAGGCATCCAGGGCATCAGGGGTCTTATCAGCTTGATTGGCAGCCTGCTCCTTATTATGTATGTGCTTCTGCCGCAGATTTTGGCTGGGGTTTCGCCTATTT
>DASPMN010000047.1:0-2300 GCA_035627035.1 Minisyncoccota bacterium | reverse complement strand
TTCCTCGCTATGACAGTAACTTTTTCGGCCGCTTCATTGGCGAATGCTTGAGAGGCGATTATGGTAATTTTGTAAAGCTCGATCCGCGCATCGCTTCCGTTTTGTATGCGGCGGATCGCTGGGAGGCCGGTGGCGACATTGCGAGATGGCTTTCTGAAGGATATGTCGTCATAGCCGATCGTTACGTTAGCTCGAATCAGATTCATCAGGGCGGGAAAATCAAAGACCCTTTGGAACGGCGGAAGTTTCTGTCGTGGCTTTCACAGATGGAGTATGGCACTTTCAAAATTCCCAAGCCTCACGCGATTGTTTATCTTGACGTTCCGCTTGAGGTTAGCCGAAAGCTCCTGAAGGAGGCTCAAGCCAAGAAAACATATCTCCAAGGAAAAAAAGATACAGTAGAGCGCAATCTCAAATACGGCCAAGACTCGCGAGAGAGTGCGATGAGGCTTATTGAACAAGATAATCAATGGCACAGGATTGAGTGCGTAGAGGATGGGAAGCTGCTCTCGCCAGAGTCCGTTCATGAGAAAGTTCTTTCGGCGGTTAAAAGATATTTTAAATAAAAAACGGATCTATTCCGGCGTTAATTGCCGAGCCAAAAGAAAAAAACCGTCGATCGTCAGATCGGCGGTTTTTCAGAAAGGCTTGAGCCTCAGTGCGCCGGCGAAGAAGCTTCTTTCTTTGTGTGAGAGATGCGCCTCCAGAATGCGCGGGTCAAGCGAGCCAAGAAGCACGGAACTTTTTCCGGCAGGAATTGGTCGTGGAACTCGGATCTGACGCGGCAAGCGATATCTACGGCTTGCTTTGCCAGGTCCAGGTCCCTTTCGTTCCTGATCAGCTTGTCGACCAGCTTGTCGAACCGGTGGCCATGCGAGCCGTCGGTTCGTCGGACGTCTTTCCTGATGAGCTCGTATTTCGGCAGAAAATAGCGGGTCTGCCGTCGATCGACTCCCATTTTCTGTTCCAGGTAATCAAGGATCAAGCGGAACTGTTCCGCTGGCAGGATTTCCCCGGCTACCCTCAGGACTACGACGGTCCAGAGGTGCTGGCGGTGTTTCTCTTCGTCGGACGGTTCGGCCCTATTGCCGCCCCTGTCTTTCTTTCGAGGGGGCTTGGGCGGGCAACTGTCCGGCAAGGAAAGAAGCTCTTCCAGGAACGCCCTGGTTTGGACGCTTGGCGGAGTTTTCAGCGCGGTGACTCCCGCCAGTTCCGTCAGGTCGTGGGTCCTATTGCCGCCTTCTTTTCCTTTCAGCGCCAGGTCGTCCTTGATCATCTCCTCGATGATCCTTTCGGTTTCAGGGTCGCTGATGGACGTCTTGCCGCCTCGATAAAATTCGGCGAATCTCTGCGAGACGTGCTCAAGTTGCAATAGGTAATCTTGGAACCGGGAAGGCGACTGGCTCATGAACTCCTGGAAGAACCTATGTTTGCGGTAATTTTCCATGCAGGAATTCTCATAAGCGTCATACAGCTCAAATAAGCTACTCATTTCAAAATACCTCCAGACTGTTAGGCAGAATACAACGTGTTTTAATTATTGTAAATGATGGACCCGGAGTTCCCTAATGCTAAAGTAAGGCAATGAAGTTGGACCGCATTTTTGAATTCTTGCGCCTCCTGCACGCTTTCCAACAGGTAAAGCGCCGGGTTTTCGCCAACGGGGAGGACCGCCTAGAGAACGATGCCGAGCATAGCTATCAGCTAGCTATGGCCGCCTGGTATCTGATTGAGTCCGGGAACTTGCCTTTGGATAAAGGCAAGGCGATGCGCTATGCGCTCGTCCACGACCTGGTGGAGGTCTATGCCGGCGATACGTACGTTCATGCTCCAGAGGAAGAAAGAAGAGGAAAGGCCGAGCGGGAAGCGGAAGCCCTGAAGCGGCTAGAAGGAGAATTTCCCGAATGCGCTGGATTGTTCGAAGCTATTCATATGTACGAAAAGAGGGAGGATGCTGAAAGCCGTTTTGTTTACGCGTTGGATAAAGCGATCGTTCCGATGAATCTGTATTTAGACGGCGGCCGGACCTGGCGTGCCCATGGCGTAACGTTCAAGATGGTTCTCGAGAATAAGACCGATAAGGTGAAAGTGTCGCCGGAGATCGAAAAGATCTTTTATGAAGTTTTAGCGCTCCTGGAAACTGAAAAAGATAAATTGTTTCCTGTCTAGTTCCTCGGCGTTCCCGGCGGGTGTACAATTCCTGGCGGAACAACGAACTTTCAAGGAGGGTGTAATGGGAAGAAGGGTCATAGCCCTGGAGGGGCTGCCGTGGAAAGCCATGCTCAAGGTGATGGAGATTA
>DASPMN010000046.1:0-3709 GCA_035627035.1 Minisyncoccota bacterium | reverse complement strand
TTACCACCAATAGTCCGGCTGGCTATTCCTTGGCTATTAAGGCTTCAACGGATCCAGCTCTCACGGCAACCGAGGGCTCGTTTGCTAACTACACGCCAGCGGGAACCGCTGATTACGTCTGGTCGATACCCGAAACCTCTTCAGAGTTCGGCATGAGCCCGGAAGGGTCCGATATCGTTGCTGCCTTCCGCGATAATGGCGCTCAATGCGGCGTCGGCAATCTAGATACGGAAGATCGTTGTTGGGGACCGGTCCAGACTACGGATACTACTATTTCCGGCACCGGCGTTGGAATTCACCCAGCGGGCGCGGCGACCGACGTGCGTTTCCGGGCAGAAATCGGTTCCGCTCGTTCGTCTCCTCAAAAACCCGGATCATACCAAGCAGAACTTACGGTGACGGCTGTTGCTTTCTAAAGTATAGGTTATGAAATTCTTCCGCTACCTCATCGTCACCTGTGCCATTCTTTTTTCTGTCGGTTTTTTTTCTCAAGTCCAGGCCCTAACCGCGGACGGTTTATTCAAAGTGCTGGTTGAGGTCGCTTGTACGGAAGAAGTTTGTGGTAGCGGAACAATTCGCGGCTGCACCGATCCCGAAGCCGACAATTTTGAACCGGATGCGACGGCCGATGATAACTCGTGCCGTTATGAGGTTCCGAATGTCAGCAATTTTCAGGGCGAATACGCCGCGTCAAATAATCGAATAAACGTTTCTTGGCAAAATCCTGATTTTCCGCGCTTCCAGTTAGTGCGCCTTGTGCGCCAGGTTGGCTCCGCGGCCACTACGCCAGATAGCGGGCAGCTAATATACGAAGGAACCGGAGAATCTTTCGTCGATACCGACATTGCCGTCGGGCAGCGTTACTACTACGCTATTTTCGTAAAGGATACGCGAGACAACTATTCTTCCGGCGCTCTTGCGAGCGTTGAAGCGGCAGAAGAGGAGATCCCTTGCGTCGGCGATGAGTGCGGCGGCGATGACGGGGATGATGACGATGGCGGCGGCGGTACTGATCCGTTTGAACATTTGCCGCCTGCTTCGCATGTCGACCCTAAGGTCGAGCAGATCGATTTTTCTGACTTTATTTTCTCCCAGCCGGGCTTGGGCATAAAGCGGTTCCGTGACGGATCGTCCATTATGATCGACGGCCGAAAGCCGATGACGGTCTATATTCCTTACGACTCTTTGCCTGAGGTTTTAAAGACGATCGCTGTTACGCTGTTCGATCCGAATGATCCGCGGCGGACTTTTACCTTTATTTTGCGAGCCGATGCCGGCAAGACCCGTTACACGGCTACTATCGCCCCGTTAGTAAAAGCGGGCCGTTATCGGGCCGTAATCCACATCGTTAATTACCAGAACCAGTCCATGAAAAAGATTCAGGGCAGCTTGTTGGTGACCGGAGCCTCAACCCGGCCGGCCGTTTTTCCAAGCGTAGTAAAAGACGTGGCTACGCCGCTGGCGATCGGCACCGGCGTAGCCGTTGGGCTGTCGCAGGCTATCGTGCTGTCGAGTCATGTCACCTCTTTCTATGATCTTTATCTCTTGCTCCTGCGAGGTTTGGGCGCCCTGTCCGGCTTCCTCGGCTTGCGCCGGCGGCACCGGCCCTGGGGGACCGTGTATGACGCCGTAACGAAGCGACCGATCGACCCGGCGTACGTTACCGTCCTCAAGGATGGCCAGGAGGTCGCCAGCGCTATTACCGACTTGGATGGCCGCTATGGTTTTTTCTTGCCGCCGGGAACTTATGAAATTAATGCCGGCAAGACCCATTACCGGTTTCCGTCGGCTCTCATGGCTGGCCGGCGCTCGGACGAGGTGTATAGCAATCTCTACTACGGCGAAACGGTAGAATCCCGCGGCGAGGAGGTGATCGACCGCAATATTCCTTTGGATCCTGTCAGCTTCGACTGGAATGAGTTTATGAAAAACAAAGCGGAACTTTTCCGAACCAATGCCCGCAAGGAGCTTGTGCGCAATCGGATCCTTAATGTTGTGTACGTATTCGGTTTTATCGTCTCCTTGATCGCCGCTATCTTCACGCCGACCGTTATTAACCTCCTTACCGTTGCCCTATATGTCGCCTTGTACGTTTTTCAGTCCGTCTGGCATTTTACTCACAAGGTCGTATCGGTAACTCATGCCAACGGCGAACCGATTCCCTTCGCTATTATTACTCTTTTCCTGCCCGGCTTGGATCAGCGCGTAAAGTCAGTAGTGGCCGATCAGTTCGGGCGTTTCTACGCTCTGGTGTCTCCGGGTACGTATTATGTGACAGTCGAAGAAAAACAATCTGACGGGTCGTACCGGTTGGTTTACCGTTCGGCTCCGCTTGAGCTTGAGAAGGGCGTCGTGTCGAATGATATCGTGGTCTCTTCATCGGCGGGCAATTTGTAAAAAGGGGTAAAAAGGCTTAAGATGGGGGCGCATGGCATTCTTCACGCAAAAATTAGGCATTGATCTGGGGACCGCTAACACGCTGGTTTTCGTACCGGGGCGGGGGATCGTTCTCAATGAACCCTCGGTCGTAGCCGTGTCAGAGATCGACAACAAGGTGATCGCGGTCGGTAATGAAGCGAAGGTCATGGTCGGCAAGACGCCGGACAATATTATCGCGTATCGTCCCATGAAAGACGGAGTGATCGCTGATTACCGCGTCACCGAAGCGATGCTGAAGTATTACATCTCCAAGGCTTTGGGCCGCTGGAATATTTTTAAGCCGGACGTGATGGTGTCGGTGCCGGCCGGCGTTACGTCTACTGAGCGCCGAGCGGTAATCGAAGCGGTTATGCGCGCGGGCGCTAAAAACGCCTACATTGTTAAAGAGCCGATCCTGGCGGCAATCGGCGCCGGGGTGCCGATTTATGAGCCTAAGGGACGGATGATCGTCGATATCGGCGGCGGTACGACTGACGTGGCGGTGATTTCCCTCGGCGGCATCGTGGCCTCGACCTCGGTCAAGCATGCCGGCACTAAAATCGATCAGGCGATCTCCGATTACATCAAGAAGACCTTCAACTTGGCGATCGGCGACAAGACGGCCGAAGAGGTGAAGATTGCCGTCGGTTCGGCGGTGTCGATCGAAGACGAGCTTTCTTATACCATCAAAGGGCGCGATTTCATGACCGGCTTGCCGCGCAGCGCCGAGGTGAGAACGAATGAGATCGTTCGGGCTATCGACGGCGAACTCAGGGAGATCGTCAAGGCTATCAAGGTCGTCTTTCAGGAGACTCCGCCTGAGCTGGCAGCTGATATTATCGATCAGGGGATTATCATGACCGGCGGATCGTCTATATTGCGAAACCTGCCGGAGCTCGTATACCGCCGGGCCGGCGTCAAAGCCTATTTAGCCGACGACGCCTTGTATTGCGTCGTCAAAGGTACGGGCGTAGCTTTGCAGCATTTGGATACCTACAAGAAGAGCATTATCAGCAAACGTTAATTGCACGCGGCATGCTTGATGAGCGTTTGACTGCTCAGAGTCTCCACCACGCCTATATCCTGACAGGCCAGCCAGAGAAGGTCGAGAGCGAGCTTGTGCGTTTTATCGAAGGAGATCTTGGCCGAAGCATCCAGGGGCATCCCGATGTTTGGATTCACCGAACGGAGTCTTTGGGTATCGACGAGGGACGCTTGGTGCGGGAGCGCCAGCAGGGGAGGCCGCTAGTGCATAGCCGGCGTTATTTTGTCTTGGTCGTGGGCGGCGTTA
>DASPMN010000045.1:0-5834 GCA_035627035.1 Minisyncoccota bacterium | reverse complement strand
AAATTCGACATTCCGGCCAAGGTTGAGTCTGTCGAATACGATCCGAACCGCTCCGGTTTTATCGGCTTGGTTTGCTATGCTGACGGTGAGCGCCGCTACGTACTCTTGCCGGCCTCGGTGAAAGTAGGGGATAAATTCATCGTATCTGAGACGGCTGATCTTAAGCCGGGAAATCGTTTGCCGCTTAAGAATGTGCCAGTCGGTACTTTCGTATATAATCTTGAGATTAAGCCGCGCGCTGGCGCCAAACTTGTCCGTTCAGCTGGCTCTTTCGCTGAAGTCCTTTCGAACGACGCTGGCTACACCAACGTCAAGATGCCTTCAAGCGAAGTTCGCAAGGTGTCGGAAAACTGCTGGGCTACTATCGGTACGGTATCGAACGAAGAATACCATTTGATGAGCTTCGGCAAGGCCGGACGCTCTCGCTGGAAGGGCATCCGTCCGACCGTCCGCGGTAGCGCGATGAACCCGGTTGACCACCCATACGGCGGTGGCGAAGGCGCACAGCCACGCGGTACTCGCCGCGCCAAGAGCATGTGGGGCAAGCCGACTGGCAAGGGACAAAAGACTCGCAGTCCGAAGAAATACTCCAACAAGCATATCGTTTCCCGCCGCAAGGTCGGCAAGCGACGCTAAAATACATTCAAAAGCCGCCCTGGGCGGCTTTTTTTGATGTCGTGGGGATATTAAGCTTTGGATGAAGCTTTGCTCTGGGGTATACTGAAAAAGTAGAGAGACTCTTTTACCAGTTATTCTTTTAGGTATGCGAAAAATTATTGTTTCCTGTTTCCTGGTGCTTGCGGCGATGCCTTTCTTGGCTGGAGCCGCTGAAGCGAATGAACAGCCGATCGTAGTCGATCAGCGTCAGTTGATGTGTCAGATGTTGCGAAACGTGGTCCAGCAGCTAGCTCAGCTTTCTGGTACTGCGCCGCTTGATATTAGCAGCATTTGTCCTGACCTGGCTTCTGGTCCCGCTTCTGTCAGGGTCGTTTGGCCAAACGGAGGGGAAAATCTTCAGCAGGGACAAACATATCGCCTGCAGTGGACGGGGATTAATTTCCCTAGCTATTCCTGGGCCGGCCTTGCGCTCCAGGACAAGAGCGGAGTATCTACGCTTCTTAGCGATTTGACGAACAATTTGTATAAGGCGCAAAAGAAGACCGGTTCTATTGATTGGACCGTGCCGGCTTCTTTGGCTCCAGGGGAGTACAAATTAGTCGTCTGGTGCGGTATTCCGGGCGGTGTCTGTTCGCCTGACAAGCTATGGTCGGGCAACTTGAATGCCCAGGACTTGAGCGACAATTTCTTTAACGTTGTGGCAAGCGACGTGGACCAGCCATCTGTCGAAATTGTTCGCCCTGCGGGCAATGAGCAGTGGGAAATAGGTTCCAATACGACCCGCCGGATCCGCTGGGAGGCTGAGAATATGCCAGCGGGCGCCGTGGCGGTGATCAAGCTCGTTGATGGCCCCACGCCGTTTAGGCTGACCAACTCTCGTCCGGCTCGCGCTGAAACGTACAACTTTTCTGTGCCAGAAACCGGCTGCGATGGCGATGCTTGTCATAGCCGGATCGAAGCGGGCAGTTACAAGGTTAAGATCGAAATTTACAATGTTGAACCTTGCGTCGGAGAATCCGTCCCTGGTCATAAGTGCTTGAATGCCCGGCTGTTGACTTCGGATACAAGCGAGACAGCGGTTACGCTTACTTCCTCTGCGAATCCAGAGCCTGATTCGTCTGTCACTCTGAAGGTTAATAATTCGAATGGGCCGTTAAAGGTTCCGTTTGATGCCCCGATTACTCTCAGCTGGACTTCGAAAGACGTAAATCAGTGCGTAGCCTATGGCGCGGGGATTAAGCTTGAAGACGCTTCGACCTGGGGCGGTACGACGGGGGCGCTTTCCGTTTCGACATCAGGTTCTCAAAAGGCTTATGCTCGCCTTAATGTGGGTGCCAGTGGAACATATGCTTCAAAAATGGAAGTCGGTATTCGTTGCTATAGCGCTTCCTTGGGTCGTCATGTGTCCGACGCTGTGGTCCTTGATGTTGCTCAAGCTACTGTTCAGCCGAGTGACGCAACCATTACGGTAACTTCCACGATGCCCAATATGGTCCATGGCAATACTAATTATATGATTACCTGGACAGACTCCTTGACGGGGCCATATCAGACTAATAAGTACAATATTCTCCTGCGTGGGAAGGGGACGGGCGTCCAGTACCCTATTAAGTGGTCGCATGAGCAGACTGGCGCGACTAAGTCCTATCAGTGGGTGGGTGGCGATATTGTTGGGAATGACGAATTGCCAGATGGTGAATATTACATCACTGTTTGTCACGACTTTCAATCGAAGTGTTCGTATTCTAATACATTCATGTATGAGCCGGCGGTAATGAGTTCCGTAAGTCCGCTTAATGCTATGGCGAGCGTGCTAAACGCTATGAGTTCTTTATTGCAGAGATTTAAGTAAGCAGCTTTAAAGACGTCTAAAAAGGCCCTGAAAAGGGCCTTTTTAGACGGGAGAAGATATGGAGAAGGCATGAAATTTGACATTCTATCGTTATTTGTTAAGCTATGGACAAGCTCGCCTAGGGCTTTTGTTTTTGTAAAACATGGCACGATCACTCAAAAAAGGACCATACGTCGACGAAAAGCTTCTCAAGAAGATTGAAGGCAAACGACCTGCAGAAACAGGCGTTATTAAAACGTGGGCTCGCCGAAGCCAAATCAGTCCAGAAATGGTTGGATTTACCTTTGGGGTCCACAATGGCCGTCAGCACATCGAGGTTTTTGTTACCGAAGAAATGGTCAGTCATCGCTTAGGCGAATTTTCTCCAACCCGCAAGTTCGTCCGCCACGGCGGTAAAATGCAAAAGGAGCTCGAGCAGAAGCGCAAAGAGGCTGAAATTGCTGCTGCTAAGGCCGCTAAGGATTCCAGTAAGAAATAATTTACATCATGAAGGCTACGCTTAAAAACTATCGACAAGCTCCTCGCAAGGTCCGCCTTGTGGCCGGTTTGATACGCGGCAAGAGCGTAACTGAGGCTTTGGCCCAGCTCTCTTTTGTTCCTAAGCGAGCCTCTGATCCTATTAAGAAGCTTATTTCTTCCGCTGTTGCCAACTCCGGCGCTTCTGCCGATACTCTTAAAGTAGGGAAGATCTGGGTAGATAAGGGTTTGACTATGAAACGCTCCCAGCCGACCGCTCGCGGCCGTGCTACTCCTATTCACAAGCACATGAGCCATGTCCACGTAGAACTTGAAGCCGCTACGGCTGAAAAGAAAAAGAAGGCTCCAAGTAAGGCAAAAGCCAAATAATCTTATGACACACAGCGTACATCCATATGCACATCGTTTGGGAATCATCAGAGACTGGAAGTCTCGCTGGTTTGGCAAACAGGGCAAGTATCAGGAATTCCTGAAAGCTGACGTTCTCCTGCGCGAATACCTCGACAAGCGCCTCCGCGGCATGTATGTCGCTTCCTTGGAGATGGAGCGCGGTGAAAATTCTTTCCGAGTTATTATCCGCACCTCTCGTCCGGGCATGGTTATTGGCCGCAGCGGAGAAGGGGCTACAAAGCTTAAGAATGACATCATCAAGCAGCTTCGTAAGATTGGCGCTCAGTTGCCAAAGGAGCTCAAGGTGGATATCGAAGAGGTTAAGGAGCCTGAGGCTCATGCCGCTATTATCGCGTACATGATCGCCGAAGGCCTGGAGAAGCGCATGCCTTTCCGTCGCGTTATGAAGCAGACCATCGACAAGGTGATGGCTAACCGCAATGTTCAGGGTATTAAGATCGCCTTGTCTGGCCGCTTAGGCGGCGCCGAAATGGGTCGTTACGAAAGCCTTAAGTCTGGCCGCATCCCACTTCAGACCCTGCGTGCGGACATCGACTTTGCCCGTGAAAAAGCCTATCTTTCCTATGGTGTTATCGGCATCAAGGTTTGGATCTACCGAGGCGAAGTCTTTGCTGCGCAGGGGACGGCAGCTGCCGCTCGAGACAAGACCAATCAGTAATCAACTACCATGCTTTTACCGAAGAAAGTAAAATTCAGAAAATGGCACACGCATCGCGCTTTGCGCAATCACCGTCGTGCCGATACTCGTGGCACCATCATGGCGTTCGGTTCCTTTGGCTTGAAGGCTGAAACCCAGAGCCGTATTCGCTCGAACCAGATCGAAGCCGCTCGCAAGACGATCGCTCGCCAGATGCAGAAGAAAGGCAAGCTCTGGATCCGCGTTTTCCCTGATCGTCCGTTTACTCAGAAAGCGGCTGAAGTGCCGATGGGTAAGGGCAAGGGCGATCCGCAGGGTTATGAATTCGAAATTTTGCCAGGCCGCATTATTTTTGAGATCGACGGCTTGGACGAGGCTGTTGCTCGCGAGGCTTTGCGTAAAGCAGGAGCTAAGCTCCCTTTGAAAACCAAGGTAATCGCTCGCGCTTAATATCCCGCTCCTATGAAAAAGAAAAACACTTACAATGGCAAAGCCGCCAAGGATCTGCAGAAAGAGCTCGCTGAGAAGCGAGAAGCGGTTCAGGCTTTCAAATTTAACATCTCAGGCAGCCGGACGACCAACGTTAAAGAGGCTCGCAATACGCGCCGTACCATTGCTCGCATCCTGACCGCGCTCAATGCTGGTGGACAGAATGAATAAAATACGTTAGGATTCAATACTATTATGGAACAAGCTAAAACCACAACCAAAAAGATTCTCGAAGGAGTCGTCGTCTCAGACAAAATGGACAAGACGGTGGTTGTTCGGGTTGAGCGCTTCGTCAAGCATCCGAAGTACGGCAAGTTTATGGTCCGCAGCAAGAATTTCAAAGCCCACGACGAGAATAACGAATGCAAGACAGGGGACAAAGTTCGGATCGAGGAAACTCGCCCGATTTCAAAGGATAAGACTTTTAAAGTAGTTAAGTAATATGATTCAGGACCGCTCAATCGTTAAGATCGCAGACAACAGTGGCGCTAAAATCGGCCGTGTTTTCAAAGTGCTCGGCGGCTCAAAGAAGCGCTATGCCGGTATCGGCGATTTGGTAATTCTCTCGGTCCAGGTTGCAGAGCCCCGCAAGGCCGTTAAGAAGAAGGAAGTTCTTCAGGCGGTGGTAGTTCGCACCAAGAACGCTCAGCGCCGCAAAGACGGCTCATATATCCGCTTCGACGAGAACGCGGTCGTTATTCTTGAGAAGGGCAAGCAGGATCCGAAAGGCGGCCGTATTTTCGGGCCAATTCCTCGCGAGATTTCAGAGCTCGGTTATCAGAAGATCGCATCTCTTGCGCCAGAAGTCGTCTAAACTACTATCATGCACGTAAAAAAAGGAGACAATGTAATAATCATTACCGGCAAAGACAAGGGCAAGACCGGTAAAATCGTTAAGGCTCTTCCAGCTTTTGATAAGGTGGTGGTTGAGGGTATTAATCTGCGCAAGAAGCATGTTCGCGCCAAGAAGTCCGGCGCTAAGGGCGAAGTTGTCGAAATGGCCCATCCTTTGCATGTTTCAAATGTGAAATTGGCAGAAGCTCCTAAGAAGAAAGCAGCTGCTAAGGCTAAGGCAAAATAAGTAAACCACCATGGAAACCGTACAGACTAAAATTGAAAAAGCGCTGCCAACTCTTAAGACCGAGCTGGGAACCGACAACGTCATGGCTATTCCGCGCCTCGTGAAGGTGGTAATTAACTCCGGCACCGGCAAAGCGAAGGACAAGAAGAAGAACGAGCTTGTTGCCGACCGTCTGGCCCGCATTACCGGCCAGAAGGCTGCTACTCGCGGCGCCAAGAAGTCTATCGCTTCGTTCAAGCTTCGCGAAGGAGATATCATTGGCTTGGCGG
>DASPMN010000044.1:0-8911 GCA_035627035.1 Minisyncoccota bacterium | reverse complement strand
TTCATTGGTTTACGCGGCGGCCAGAATTAGTTTAGCAAATCGGCAAGAAAAAAGCCCTGAAGGTCTTTCGGGCTTTCCTGGCCTACTTTTTCTTGGACTTGCGGGCAGCAAGCATCGTTCGCTTAATTTCTAAACGCTTCTTGGTTTTCTTGGAACGGGAGGTCTTCCTCCGGATATCCTGACTTTCTCTTTTTGCCATATGGCCCAACTATACGCCATCTGAAGCCAAAAGTACACCCACCTATTCGGAGACAAGCACCAGCTTTCCTTCGGGCCGGGAGAAATCGGTAAATCTCCACCATGAGGGTACGAATTTGAGGAAGATAATGTTCAAGCCCGTTATCTTCTCAGTTTTCTCGGGAAATTTTTTAAGGTAAGCGTCTTTGAAGGCTTGTTTTTCTTCTTCGGCAGAGAGGAGATAAACATTCCCATCCAGCTGGAAGGTCGTCGGCCGAGTCTCATCAGAACCAACCACAAAAGACGCCCTAGCAGAACCTTCTGCTATCAATCGCCCAGCCTTGCGCGACTGGCTACTAGTTTCAAAAAACAAAACAAACGGCTCATCAGCGTGAGCGAAATGGACCGTCGCGCCATGAGGCGATCCGTCCAACAGTTCGACCGCTAAGACGCCGACCTTCTGAGCGTTTAGGTAATCCAATATTTCTATTTGCATAGTTTTCCTGGTTAGATTCTGACAACGATCAAACCTCATGCGAAGGCATGAGGTTTGATCAATAACTTTCTCTCTAGAGCTCGTCGACAGCGTCTTGAGCCAGGTTCTTTGCCTGATCCGCCAGCTTCTTTGCCTGGCTGTAATCTTTGTCGTCGAGTTCCTCTTCCGCCTGATCTAGCTTGTCTTCGGCATCCTCAAGGAAGTCTTCAGCATCGTCCGTGTCCTCGCCATCGTCATCTGCTTCTTCGATGGCATCCTTGGCATTCGCGATCGCCTTTTTGGCGTCGCGAATAGCTTTCTCGGCCCGGTCTTGCTCCTCTCCGCCTTCGCCGATGGCATCAATGGCGTCATCGATAAGGTCTTCAACCTCTTCAGCCAAATCTTCGGCTGCGGCATAATCCTTAGCCTTGAGCTTGGCTTCGGCATCATCGAGCTTGTCTTCAGCCCGTTCCAAGAGCTTCTCAGCCTCATCAACGTCTTCGCCATCGTCATCAGCTTTCTCTATCCGCTCCCATGCAGCCTCGATCTTGTCGTCCATCTCGTCGATCTGATCTTCTACCTCATCTTCCTGGCTTTTGCCGCCAGCCGCCTGAAAAGCGTCTTCGGCGTTGTCGAAAGCTTTTTTAGCAGCATCAGCCGCGTCGTCGTAGTCACCGTCGAAGTACGCGACAACGGCGTCATAAAGATCCTCATGAGCATTTTCAAATTCCTGCTTTGCCTTGTCCGCATTGCCGCCTCCGTCATCGATCTGATCTTCGGCTTCTTCCATCATCTCCAGAGCCTTTTTCATAGCCTCTTTAGCGCCCTGCTCATCCGTCGAGCCGGCCTGGCTCTGGGCAGGCTGCTGCGGCTGAGAAGCCTGAGCCGTTTGGAGCTGGGCTTGCAAAGCCGCTACCCTGCTCAAAAGATCCGTCACGGCTGGCGATGAAGAGTTCTGGGCCGGCGACTGGCTTGAGTCAGCCGGGGTCCCGCCGGCCAAAGCGGCATATTTAGCCCGAGAAAGCGAACCAAAGTAGCCAGTAGAGCTCAAACCCTGAGCGGACTGCCAGGCTTGAACCGCTTTTTTAGTCAGCGCCTTAAACTGATTCGTCTCCCGGCCAGGCGACCCCACTCCTTCCGAGGCAATAGTAAAGCCAGATTCGTTCAAATATTTCTGAAGGCAGCGAACGTCTTCGCCTTCGATGCCAAGATCAAGGTCTCGAGTAAAATCGCATTGGGTTGCCGCGGCGGCGGAACCCGACAAGGTTCCCGCCACCAACAGAACTCCCAACGAAGAAAACAAACGGTGTTTCAACATGGCAAGCAAAAAGGGTTAGGAATAATATTTCTAACTGATGGGTTTATTATACGATGCGCCTACTCGCATTACAAACCAGTCTCTTAATCTTCTTCTCTTGACTCTGACGTTGCGTGATAGTTTAGGCTCTAGTAAGGTGAGGTCGACGCCGATTCTCGCATTATCCAAGAATCCTATGTCCTACACCGTCCAACAACTCGCAAAAATCGCCGGTATTACCGTTCGCGCCCTGCATCATTACGATACGATCGACCTTCTTAAGCCCGAACACGTCGGATCAAACGGCTACCGCTACTACGGCGAGAAAGAACTATTGAAGCTCCAGCAGATAATGTTCTTCCGAGAAATAGAATTGTCGCTCGAAGAAATCCGCAAAGTCTTGGACGATCCCGGTTTCGACCTGCGGCAAGCCCTCAAAGAGCATCGCAACCTCGTCGAACTCAAACGCCAGCGGATGGACACCCTTTTGAAGACCATCGACAAAACCATTAGCAAGCTAACCGCCAATAAAACCATGCCGGACAAAGATCTCTATGACGGCTTCTCGAAAGAAGAAGCCGAAGCCTATGCCCAGGAAGCAAAAGAACGCTGGGGCAGCACCGAGGCGTACAAACAATCGCAAGAAAGATATGCCAAACTATCCAATGAAGACAAGCGCCACATCCAAGAAGCCGGCGATCTCCTTCTGAAAGAAATCGTCGCGTCTATGGACAAGGGCGCTGATAGCCCGGAGGTACAGGCTCTGATCGCCCGCCATTATGACGGCCTTCGCGCTTTCTACGAGCCGAGCCTTGAGATATATCGCGGCCTAGGCTCCATGTATGTTGACGACCCGCGCTTCGTCGCCTTCTTCGAAAAATACCATCCCGATCTACCCGTATTCATGCGCGACGCTATCCATATCTACTGCGATCATAACGCTTAACAAAAAACCGGCTTCGGCCGGTTTTTTGTTCTCTAGCGTTCCGTTATTTCCTTGAGTATCTGCAAAGCCTTCGGCCACATTTCCTCGAACATCTTTTTGTTCTCCTCTTCCATATCAATCTCTACGGAGAGTTCCGTGCCGCCGTCCTTCTCGACGAAGGCATAGTTTTCATATGCTGGCGCCCACTTCTTGGCCGCCTCGCTTGTCGTGTCTTCGACGCCGTCTTTAACGATCCCTAAATGTTCGATCGAAATGAATTCATGCAAGCGGTTTTCTTTGATCCGGCTTACCATTCCTTGCTCCATGCCGTCCTTTGACGGGCCGAGGAAGAGGATCTTGGAGCCCTCATCCCAACTGCCTTCATAATGCGATCCCGGATCGAAAACCTTGGTCCATTCCCGGTACGTATCCTCATTGAGCATGGTCTCCCAGACTTTCTCGCGGGGCGCGTTGATAAAAATTGAAAAACGTAGTTTTTCCATAGGCATAATATTTAGCGGCTAATTCTTATTCGAACAATTGAACATCCACTGAGTGCCGAACTTATCGGCGCAGGAAGCGAAATAGTCGCCCCAAAACATCTCCCGGGGTTCCATTTCCACCTTGCCGCCCTCAGAAAGGGCTGCAAAAAGCCGATCAACTTCTTTCCGCGTATCTGGCTCAAGGTTAATATACACATTGCTGCCCTGACGAAGCGGAAAGCCCAGCGACTCAACCGCATCAGTACCCATCAGCATATGTCCAGCCAAGATCGGCAAGGCGACATGCATCACCAAAGCGCCGTCCGCTTCCGATAAGGCTGGCGTACCTGGTTGCGGCGGAACATCCCGGAAACGCTGGACGCCGCCGGCGAATTCGGTTCCGAAGACAGACTTGTAAAAGTTAAACGCCGCTTCGGTCGTGCCCGGAAAATTCAAATACGTACTTACTTTCGCCATGTGGTTAGTTGGTTAGATCTAATAGGTTTTTTCGTCGGCAGACGGCCCGTAGATCGAAGGCACCAGAATGCCATTAAGGCGCATATAGACCGTTAATTGCCCGCGATGATGGACCCAGTGATTGAGGGAAGAGCTGATGCTTTCTTTTTTCGTCGTTTTCATCAGTTCTTGCTCGCCCGCCTTAAGCACGAACGTTTCCTGCATAGCTTCGTCGCCCATATTCTTAAGAGCATTTTTCGCTGCGGCCATATTTTCTTCAAAGCGCTTTACCAGGTCAGCCGTCGTCGTCAGCTCATACTTCTCCCAGATGGCGAAATTGACTTCCCCTTTTTCGATGATCGCGACAAGCCATTTTGGAATGTCGGCAACCAAAAGAGAGAGATAGCCCATCTGCATCGATTTTTCATGCGGCTTCCAATCAAACAGGCTTTCTGGAATTCGTTCAATACAGCGGCGCGAGGCCTTCTCCTCGGCTTCAAGTTCTTCGAGAAAGGTTTCAGCGATGGTTCTTTCCATGGGTAGCAAATTAATATGTTTATACTTCGGAAGCTTTCTTCATGGCTTCAATGTCGAACTTTTTCATCTGAAGCATGGCGTTCATCGCCCGGTCAGCCTTTTCCTTGTCAGGGTTATTCAACATCTCTTCCATGCCGCTCGGCACGATCTGCCAGGAAACGCCGTATTTGTCCTTCAGCCAGCCGCATTGCTCGGCTTCCGGTACGGCAGAAAGCTGGTTCCAATAATGATCGATCTCTTTTTGGTCGGCACAGGTTACTAAGAACGATATTGCCTCGTTGAACGAGAAGTCATGCTGATGCGCGCTGTCCATGGCAGCGAATTGCTGGCCTTCCAGCGTAAAAGCGGCATGCTTGATGGTTCCCGGACGGTCGGGACCCTCTCCTTCCTCGTAGCGAGCGATATCGCCGACGCTTGCGTCATGGAAAACGGAAGCGTAGTAATTGATCGCCTCTTCGGCTTTGCCGTACTGCGGCCCGACGAACATCAAGGTCGGCGTAATCTTCTGCTTTACGGGCCGGTCGCCCATGTACATGACCTGCCATGACAAACCGTATTTGTCCTGAATCCAGCCGTAGCGTTCGCTGAACGGATATGCGCCGACGGCCATGAGCGGCAAGCCGCCTTCAGCTAATTTCTCCCAGATCCGATCGACCTCCTCTTTCGTCTCACAGGCGATCAAAAAGGAAACCGCCGGCGTAAATTTGAAAAGCGGGCCGCCGTTGAGGGCGATGAATTTCTGTCCCGCTGCCTCGAACTCAACTGTCATGACCTTGCCTTCCGGCTGGCCGTGGATCTCGAAGCCGGCCTTGCCGTAACGGACCGTTTTGCCGATTTTAGAATTTTCAAACAGGGAGGCGTACAGATTGGCCGCTTCTTCGGCTTCGCTGTCGAACCATAAATGGGGAATTATTTTTTGCATAGGAGTATTGTAACCGCTGAATCTAATGAGTACCAAACGATCTTATGCACAGGAGTGTAGGGTCTCCAGGTGAAGTCTTGCGGAAGTTTGGCAAAGAGAGTCTAGCGACTCTCTAGATCCCAAATGCCGATCCGTTCTTGCGCTCGGGAGCAATATGGATATAATCCGAAAAGACTTGAAAGGAGAAAACAAGTGAAGAAACAGGCTTATGCCGGGAAACATGCAGCAATGGCAGTTCTTTTTTGTGTGATTGTAGGATTAGCGCTCTATTCCGAGCCGCCCCAAGCCGTTCCATTGCCTAAGCCGTCCCATCGCCTTCCTGGCGACATGCAAGAATGGCTTAAGGACTTCCAGCAAGGATTCCTTGATCAGATAGCCCTCTTGCCGGAAGAAGAGGTCCGTTCAGCGAACGAAGAAGCCTTTACTTACGAAGCGCTGAAGGAAAAGCTGGAAGAAGAATGTCTGACTGCGACAACCGTTACACTTTCGGCTGCCAGAGCGCATATGGCCATGTTTGCAACGCGCGACCTGGAACCGTTCTTGGCCACAGCTACGGGAATGTTGCCAAACCGCGATCGCGTCATGAAAAGGATGCGCACAAAGCGGGCTCCCCAGGTCCGTTCCAAATTCATGACCAACACGCTAGCCAGAATAACGACAGACACCTTACAGCTGAACCTGTCCGTCCTCGGCATGGATTACGAACATTGGCGGAAGGTAATGTGCCACGAAATGGTGCATTACCTTATCCAAGGCTCTCTGGAAGTAACGACGCTTAAATACTTGATGGAGGGAACGACGGATTACATCACCATGTGTTCCCTGGAATCTTTGTACGGGAAAAAGCTGCCAGTGCATTATCACGAGGCCTGCGACGTAGCCCTCTTGGTTCCAGCCGCCGGCAGATTCCTCCTCGAAGGATGGTACACGTCGGAAACTCCGCCCAGCGATACGGAAACGTGCAACCGGATCTCTCGATTACTGGAAAACATGGGCTTACCCACCGTTGAAGCCGGGTTGATATCTTCGGCTTGGACCGACGGTTACATCACGCAGTTCGAAAAAAGGAAACTTTGGAACGAATTTCCACAGCGCGAGATTTCTGAGCTGCGATCAAGAATCTTTGATTTCAAATTAGCGCACCTCGACTTCGAGCGCTCCTGCAATGATTTTGGCATAAGGATCAACGCCTATTGCGACAGCAGAGGTGGCACCGTTTTCTACAAGCCGCCAGGCTACGACCCCAAGTGGCCCAAGTGGTACCAAGAAATGCTGCCCGCCATCGAGGCCGCCGCGACGGACAAAGAGCTTCTCGCTCCGAGCAAAGCTCAAAAATGCCTTATTGCCAGAGCGGCCGAGTCTGAAAACAGGCTTCAGGGCCTCGAAGAGGCATGTTGCAGCGAGTTTGAATATATTGAAACCGAACTCGAAAAGGAGCGTGAAGAGCTGGCAGCCGCAGAAAAAGCAATCCTGACACAGCAGGACAAGTGGAGGCAGAAAGAAAAAGAATTCCACAGGCAAGCGCAGGGCCGAAAACCTGTTCACTCGCTTCTTCTCGCGACCCTGAAAAAAACCGGCAAGCTTGATCGTTCTCAGCTGCCGAAATTCGCCACGGAAGAGCTCAGCCTCCATTCTGAACCTTGAATTCCGGGCGCAACCAAAAATGGTTGCGCCCGTTTTTTCTCCCTGTTTTTCTATTTTCCTTTTAGAACACCGGCCCAAGCACCCTACTCCCGGTTCTTGAACCGGTTCGTCCTCTCTTCCTCCCGCAGCATCACCTCGTTTTCTTCGAAACCGAAATAGTGCGCTATCTCATGCCACAAGGTCTCCCTGATGATAATCCAGGGATCCGTCCCGGTCTCAGCCGCTTCCCGGAGTATAGGAAGACGATAAAGAGTAATGGTATCCGGCATCGTTCCCCCTATGCCATAGGACGTATCCCTCTTCGTAAGAGGGACGCCCTGATAAAGCCCGAGAAGGTCGTCCCCGCCTTCTGCTTCATCAGCAGTAAGAAAAACTACATTATCCAGGCGGGCAGCCCATTGAGCAGGCACCAGATCCAACTCTTCGCCCATGATGCGCTTAAACTCTTCAGAGGTCATAGCCTATCTTCCTTTTCGTTATTTATTAACGACCACGTTCCGCACCGAAGGGCTAACCGCTTTATCTGTTCGATGAATACAGCCATACCAACAGCAAGGCCGGCGCTTCCCTTCTTTGAGTTGGCCGATCATCCTTTCGATATGTTCTGTCCGCGTTTCAAGTTTTTTGACGGATATGGTCCAGCAGATCCATTCATTGCGCGCAAGCGGCGTAAGGCTCTCCCATACAGCTAGAGCCGCTTTGTCGGCAGCAAGAGCTTTCTTCAGGTCAGGCGGCAGTTCGTGCACAACGCCGGGGGCGATTTCTTTGGTCATGCTTATTATATGATTTCTAGCCTGTTCAAGTTCAGGACCCTCTAGTTAGCCTGTTTCGGCTTGAGAGCCTTTTTCTACCTTGTCGACAAAGGCGAGAATCTCATAACGGATGTTCTGGCGCTCCAACTCATCCTGCTCGCTGAAAAAACCCCTGATCATTCCTTCTAGCTTGTCGTTATCATCCTTTTCTTTTAGGGCTTCCAACAGGGAGAGAATCTCCAGCGAACCCTTGCCAAAAGACTTTTCGACGTCTTTTAAGGCCAAGATATTGTTTTCGAATTGGCCCCGTTCCAAGTTATCAAATGCTTCTTTGGGAGACACCTGCTTATCTTCTGATATCTTTTTGAGGATCGGTTCCAGGATCGATTCATAATGCGTGTAAGTGTAAATCGGCCCTTGGATATCCTTTTTTGCCAAACCTATACGGCTTTCAAGCAATTCCTGATTGTTTACAAGGACCTTGTAAACCGTGAGGTCGGTCATGAGCTCATTAAATCCTCGCAACCGGCCTGGGCGTGCCGGTTCTTTCCAGGGAGAACGGATGCGGTATCCGACGCGAGCATCATGGATCCCCTTATCATTATCAACGTAAAATTTCGTCGCAGAAGCCCTATGAACAAGCTCGTGCGTCAGAACCGATAGCATGCGCGCCTTCGTAACCGCGCTGTCCTTATTAAGATACACGGCATCGTTTGTCGAAAAGAAAAAACCGCTCGCCTCAGAGTCTGGAAATTTTTCCCTAAAAACCTCTCCTGGCAACATATGAACCCTAGCCAAGGGAATCGGACGGTATTCTTCAATTCCTAGAGATTTCAGTTCTGATTCAATGATCAAGTTCACGGTCTCGATCATTTTTATTTCTTCTTCGGTTTTTTCCAGTTCGCCCTCAACAGGCTCCGATTCCTCGTTGGACCATTTTTTAAGCACCTCATTGAGGTTGCCTTTTTCTTCTTCTGCGTAGGCGCGGCCAATGAATTCAGGATTTTCTTTCATAAAACCATTATAAGCTGGATAATCCGATCGGGGCAATCCGGCCTATCGACTCATCAATACCCCGTCTTTATTTCCGTAAAATCTTCTCCATCGTTTTCCCCTGCGCCAACTCATCTATCAGCTTATCCAAATAGCGGATTTCCCGCATCGTCGCCTCTTCAATCTCTTCTATCCGGACCCCGCACACCACTCCCTTGATCAGGCTTCGCGCCGGATTGAGTTCGGGCGCC
>DASPMN010000043.1:0-6181 GCA_035627035.1 Minisyncoccota bacterium | reverse complement strand
GGCCGCCTTGGTCGCAAAAAAAGCCGTTCCTCCACCCAGGATGATCGCGGCCAACCCCCAAAGTATGTAACGTAGAGTTTGCTTGCCCATGCTTAATACGCCGCTATTATAAGGCATTTTTGCCCATTTGCCTATTCCTTGAATTTGTAGAAGACTTTTTTGCCGAACCGCAGGTCCATATAGTCAACGGCTCCGCCGCGGGCGGC
Organism: Minisyncoccota bacterium; assembly: GCA_035627035.1. Classification (GTDB taxonomy): domain Bacteria; phylum Patescibacteriota; class Minisyncoccia; order Phycocordibacterales; family XYD1-FULL-46-19; genus DASPMN01. Next base: position 5,975 of record DASPMN010000043.1, on the reverse strand, counting down.
ATAATCGGCAATGAAAGCTTCGGACGACAAAACGGACCGCAAATTGGCCACGATATCGACGGCGGACTGCTCAGCGCTCAAACGAAGCTGCCAAGCCGCGCGGTCGATCGTTCGGGAGGCTACGGTGACGATATATTCCCCGCCTTTGACCTGAACATGATCAGGGTAATACGGAGAATCGGGCAGCGAACGAAGCGCCTCTGGCAAAACCGCGGCCAAGTGGCGCAGGTTGTCCAAATCTTTCTGGCTGATCGGCTGTTTTCCCAATGGTTCAGACAGCGGCTCAGTATAGAGCTCAAAGAAGATGCCCGGCGTGAAATAAGGAGCCCGGGCAATAACGAGCCCGGTCGGATCCAGGAAGTAGCATTCGTCGCGAGCGTCCGATGGGTCGGTCGACGTAGCCGCCAGCGCAGAATCGACGCACCACAGCATATCTGCCCGACGCTCATGAACATTAACAGCTAAACTGGTTGGACCCGTACGATTCACTTCGACCTCGTCAAAACGCGGGAAACGCTCGTAGAGCGCCTGTTCGATCTGGCCAGTTGGCACGAAGAAAATGCTTCGCTTAGGAACGACGAAACCGTAAGAACCGCTCATCGCCTCTTCGACAGCTTGCTCAATATCTTCCGTCCGGGTCAGTTCATTGCCCTTTACGACGATGTTCTGAACCGTTACAAAAGGCTGGTGAAGCAAAGCAACGAGAGCGCCGGCCACAGACAGAAAAACCACGCCCCAAAAGATCAGCAGTCGACGCAAACGCCGCTTCTGCATTTCGCGGCTTTTGCGCAGGATGTCCCGGCTCGGCTCGCGCGGGATTTTCCGTCCGTTATTTAATAAGATCCTTGCCAAGATACTTTCTCAAGACCTCAGGCACGGTAATAGTACCGTCGGCATTCTGGTAATTTTCAATGATGGAAACGAGAATGCGCGGCGTCGGAATGGCGGTAGCATTTAGCGAATGGGCGAAGCGCAATTTCCCTTCAGCGTCTTTGTAGCGGATGTTCAAACGGCGGCACTGGAAATCATGGAAGTAAGAAGCCGAACTAATCTCGCGATACTTGTTCTCAGCGGGAACCCACAGCTCGATGTCATATTTCTTAACCTGACCCAAGCCCAGGTCGCCGCCGCAATTAACCACGGTCCGGTACGGAATAGCGAGTTTTTCGATAAACTCCTCAGTATTGCGGTTGATCTCTTCGTGCAAGCGGACGCTTTCTTCGTGGTTTGCTTGGCAGAGGACCACCTGCTCTACTTTGTAAAACTCATGGACCCGGATCAGCCCCTTCGTATCCTTGCCATGGCTGCCCGCTTCGCGACGGAAGCACGGCGAGAAAGAAACGAACTTTTTCGGCAGGGCAGCCAAATCAAGCGTCTCATCCATGAAATAAGCCATGGTAGCCACCTCAGCCGTGCCGGCCAAAAAGTCGCCGTCTTGCGTCTTGTAGAGGTCCTCTTCTCCCTGCGGCAAGTAGCCGGTACCGAGAAAGCCCTCCGGGCGGACCAGCGACGGAACAATCATCGGCGAAAAGCCCTTGCCCATGAAATGCTCGAGCGCCGCCTGCCAAATAGCGAACGAAAGCTCAGCCGCTTCGTTCTTGAGGAAATAACCGCGGAAACCGGCCGCCTTGGTGCCCCGATCGAAATCAGCAAGGTGGAGTTTCTGCATAAGTTCGACGTGGCTCTTTGGCACGAAATCGAATTTGCGCCGTTCGCCCCAAGCCTTAACTTCCTGGTTCTGGGAATCGTCTTCGCCTTCCGGCACCGACATATCGGGAACGTTCGGCACGGCAAGCATCAAGCGCTGCCATTCCTTCATTACCGGCTTCAGCTCCTCTTCCTTGGCCTGGAGCGCCGCTTTCAATTCGGTCATATCGGCAATAATAGCCTGGCGATCGACGTCGCTTGCGGCCTGGGCGATCTTAGCCGAAGCCTCGTTCTGCTTGGCCCGCATCTCTTCGACTTGCGACAAGGCGGCAAGGCGCTTAGCGTCAGCCTCGAGCAGTTCTTCCACTTTGAAATCGATACGCTTCTTGCGCGCAGCTTCCTTGACGAGCTCGGCATTCTCCCGGATGAATTTGATGTCCAACATGTTTCCTATACTAGCAAAAGCTGGTCAATAAAAAAAGCCGCCGAGACTTACGGCGGCGGATCCCTAGAAACACTGAAACCGGACGGGAAACGGTTCAAGAATATCAACAAGCTTCCTGTTCAGCTTATCGACCTCAGCCTGATTATAGGGATCGCACGCTGCGGCCCAAGCGGAACGGAGCGTGCGGCACTTCTTCCGCGCCATATCATACCTTTTAACCGACCGTTCGAGCTCGAACAGGACAGGACCGTTCGCGCCCATACTGTTGAGCGCCGAGACATGCGCCCTGAGCGGCTTCAACGATTTCGAAAAGAACTCGATCGCCTCCGCCGGATCAGACACGGGCGGATAAATCGCTGCCGTCTTCCTCATAATATTCCCCTTTCTTCCCTCTTTCTAATATAATAAGCCCAAGAGCACAACATCATGTCTTCGCTTCGAAAACTCGAACCGTCGGAATTCCCCTCCCGGCTTTTGGAAATTCCCCAGCCGCCAAAAAATCTGTATCTGGAAGGAGAACTTCCTCAGGGTATCTATCTGGCTATTGTCGGTTCCCGAAAATACACCGGCTACGGCCAAGAAGCCTGTGAAAAGATCGTCCGAGAGCTAGCCGGGCGGCCGATCGTGATCGTTTCCGGCCTGGCCCTAGGCATCGACGCCATCGCCCACCGCGCCGCGCTGGCAGCCGGCCTTGCTACGGTCGCCGTTCCTGGTTCAGGGCTCGACCGTTCGGTCCTGTACCCAAGCGTCAATCGCCGCCTCGCTGACGACATTATCGCCGCCGGCGGCGCCCTGCTTTCTGAATTCGAACCGTCCATGCGGCCGGCAGCTTGGACATTTCCCGCCCGCAATCGGATCATGGCCGGCCTCTCGGTAGCGGTTTTGGTAATTGAAGCCGAACAAAAATCAGGTACCATGATCACCGCTCGGATGGCCGCTGATTACAACCGGGATGTTTTAGCGGTCCCCGGATCTATTTTCTCTTCCCAATCGGCCGGGCCTCATCTGCTCATCAAGCTCGGAGCGACGCCCGTCACGTCAGGGGCAGACGTTTTAGACGCTCTAAATTTCCATCAGTCCAACCAGCAACCGGAACTTTTCGATGAGCTGTCGCCGCAAGAAGAATCCATCCTCAAGCTCTTACGGCAAAAACCGCTGCCGCGAGAAATCATTCTCAAAGAAAGCGGGTTTTCTTCGGCGGAAACAGCGGACGCTCTTAATATCCTAGAAGTAAAAGGCCTGATCCAGGAGAGGCTAGGCGAACTGTCCACCCTTTGAATGCTGGGCAATCTGAAAAACCGGGAAGGTATGATAAAGTAAAGCCGATGAACAGCGTCAATCGGCTCTTTTTTTGGCTCGGCCCCGTGATAATCGTCGCGGCCGCCGCCTTATTGTTGTGGCAGCCCTACCTCCATACCCGGATCTACGAGGACTTCAACTACCATCTCTTGGTAGCCCAGAATTTCGAACGGGCCGGCGGGCCGGTCGGCTGGGCGTTCTGGGAATCCTATCCCGAAGGCCGGCCTCAAAATTACCCGCCGCTTCTCCATCTCCTTTTGGTCCCCCTCGTTAAAACCGGCATTGACCCCTATCTTCTCACTCTCTACGTTCCGCCCTTCTTCGTTGCCTTGGCCCTATCCCTAGCGTGGATCGGACTGAAGCTGCTTTTCGACGCCAGGACCGCGCTATTTTATCTTCTCATTAGCATCGGCTTCGAACGGCATTTTACCCAGCTGGGCGTCACCATTCCTTCGTCGCTGGTTCTCGCCGCCTCGCCCTTGCTGCTCTATCTTGTAAAAAACGACCGGCGGATCGCCGCCGCGCTTCTATCGGCCCTGATGCTGTATACGCACATGATCATGCCGTACCTGGTCATGGCTTCTCTTTTCGCATGGGCCGTTATCGATCGGCGGCATATTAAAACCGCAGCGTTATCGATCGGCGGCGCCCTGCTTTTGTATCTGCCATGGGGTATCAATTTGTTTCTCAATCGAAAATACGTCAAGTACCTGGATCCTGTTTATCAAGCCGCCAAGCGGGCCGATTATCTCACCCTTCCTCTTCTTTGCTATCTTTTTTTCCTGGCGGCCTTCGCTTATTTCTTCTTCCGCGCCCGAAAAGAAAAAACGCGGACCGCCGGCTGGTTTTTCGTTCTCCTGTTCATTGCCCAGACGCCGATGCTCTTTTACAAGTTTCCCGGCCGCTTCACCGTCGCCGGCGGCTTCTTTGCCGGAGCGATCGTCGCCGCTTACGTCCTCGGCCTTATCTGGCGCAATCGGCCAGACGCCCACGCCCTGAAAGCCGCTATCATTCTTTTCTTGCTCGCCGGCCAGTACGCCACCTTGGTTCTAACGGTCCCTCTGGCCGCGGACGCTCCTGCCATCCTCTTCTGGCAGCGGGGAGCATTGATTCAAGCCCAAGCCCTCAGCGAGCGCGGCATCACCGATTTGTCCTATCCCTATCAGCCTCATAACCTGAATATCGCCAAAACGATCAGAGAGAATACCGCACCCGACGATATGATCTATACCGCCTCGCGCTTCTTCAACTTAGGGCTGCACTCCAAGGAAACCAGGCATTCGATCGGCGACTTTTTTGCGGCTCTCTCCGGCCGGGCAAAAGCCGACCCCCGCCTGCCCGAAGCCTACTGGCTTCCGGAACCTCCTCTCGAAAAGCTCAAGATCGTAATCGCCGACTATCATGAGACCAATCTCTTCCCCGGCAAACGCGAGACCCACCCGAATCCTGAATTAGCCGCAAAACTTGAACAGCATTTCGATCTCCTTCACCAGGAAGACCGCCTCGCCGTGTTTATCAACAAATCCAATGAGACGCTGAAAGTCCAGCCGAGCAAGCCGGCAATCAATCAGTGGGCAGCCTGGCTGGCCATCGTCGGCGCAGCTACCGCTGTCGCTCGAGAAACCCGTGCGGCAAGCCGGGAAAAGCAGGACCAAGCAGCCTCGCCTGAGCCTCGGACTGAAAGAAAACGAATTCTCAGCTAAGCCGGTTGCTCCCCTTAAGGCTGCGGTTGCGTTAAATACGTATATATAGTACTAATGGTTGGCAATGCCAAAAACCTCTGCAAAAAAACTTTTGATCGTCGAGTCGCCGGCCAAAGCCAAGACGATTGAGAAATATCTTGATAACGAATACACCGTCCGAGCCTCGGTCGGCCATATCCGCGACTTGCCAAAATCAAGCAAGAACGCCATCGACATGGACGGCTTCGTGCCGCACTATGAAATATCCAAAGGCAAAGAGAAAGTCGTCAGCGATCTCAAAGCCCTAGCCAAAGGAGCGACTGAAGTCCTTCTGGCAACCGACCCCGACCGCGAAGGAGAAGCGATCGCCTGGCACATCAAGGAAGCTATCGGTCTCAAAAAACCTAAACGCGTCGTGTTCCACGAGATCACCAAAACCGCGGTCCAGGAAGCCCTCAAACATCCGCGCGAAATCGATGACGACTTGCGCAAAGCCCAAGAAGCCAGGCGCGTTCTTGACCGCCTTTTCGGCTACGATCTTTCGGGCTTAATCTGGAAAAAACTCCGCTACGGACTCTCCGCCGGCCGCGTCCAATCGCCCGCCCTGCGCATCCTCGTCGAACGCGAAAAAGAAATCCGCGCCTTCGTTCCTGAAGCCTACTGGGTTATCAGCGCCGTCTTCAAGACCGTCAAAGGAACAGACATCCCCTTCCATTGTTCGATCGAGCCGAAAACGGAAAAGGAGGCTAATGATATCGTCAGCAAAGCCAAACAGAGCGCTTGGCAGGTAGGTTCCATTGACGAGACGGAAGCGCTCCGTCGCGCCAGGGCTCCTTTCACCACCTCAACCCTGCAACAGGCCGCCTCTTCGCGCCTTGGCTATTCCCCAAGCGTCACCATGG
>DASPMN010000042.1:0-5506 GCA_035627035.1 Minisyncoccota bacterium | reverse complement strand
GGAAGCGGTGGCTGTAGAGGCTGCCGAAACTCCGACCGAAGAAAAGAAGGAGGAAGCCCCTGCTACCGAGCAGGCTTAAAGTTTGATAAACTGAAAGCACACCTGCGCGGGTGTTGTAATTGGTAGCCAAGCACGCTTGAGGTGCGTGTGCCGCAAGGCGTGGAGGTTCGAGTCCTCTCCCGCGCACAGAAAAAAGAACCGACGGATGTCGGTTCTTTTTGTATTATTGCCTAAGCGCGGAGCGCGCGGTAAAGTACGAGATATGTCTTTAAAAAAATCGCTTCGTTCGTTTGGCGCGTATGTTTTGCCAGCTGTCGTGTTTATGACGGGAGCTTGCGTGCTCGTTGTGGAGGTTGCTGCCGTGCGGGTCTTGGCTCCTTACTTTGGCAGCACTCTGTTTACCGTCTCGAGCGTGCTGGGCGTGGTGCTAGGCGCGCTTAGTCTGGGCTATTTCTTTGGCGGCCGCCTAGCCGATCGGAAGCCTAAGGTCTCATATTTTTATTGGCTAATAGCAGTGAGCGGGCTCGCCGTCGTCGCTTCGGGCTTGTTGGCGGAAATTCTCTTGCCCTTGTTCGGCTACATGCTGCCGCTGAGCGTCGGGCCGCTCTTGGCTTCGATTTTTCTTTTTTTAGTGCCAAGCGCCTTGTTGGGGACGCTCTCGCCGTTCGCGGTCGTGCTGCAACAGTCGTTTCGGCCGGAGGTGGGGGTAGGCAAGGTTTCCGGCACCATCTTTTTCTGGTCGACTCTGGGCAGTATTAGCGGCAGTCTGCTGGCCGGCTTTGCTCTGATCCCTTATTTTGGCGTTCGTTCCGTTATCTTTTTGGTCGGCGTAGTTTTGATTCTCTTGGGACTGTGTGGACTGGTTGTTTATCGCTCTCCTTGGCCGACCGTGGGAAGAATTGTCGGCATAGCGGTCTTGCTCGTCTTGGTCTGGTTTAGATTCGATAGTCTTTTGACCCGTCAAAATTATGTCTATCGACAGGATGGGGTATACGAGAGGCTTACGGTTGTCGATGGAACATACAAGAGTCGTCCGACCCGCTTTTTTTATCAAGACTTGAGCAGTTCTGGCGCGATGCATCTGGATACCGGCACGACCGCGTACAATTACTCGCATTTTTATGAAGCTTATAAAGCCTTCAGTCCGCAGGCTGATCGGGCCTTGGTCCTAGGCGGCGGCGCTTATTTGATACCAAAAGCCATACTGGCCGAATTTCCGGCCTCTTCGACCGTAGACGTGGTCGAGATTGAACCGACGCTTTATGATCTGGCTCAAAAATATTTCGGCTTGGAAACTGATTCGCGCTTGCATAATCATGTCACTGACGGACGGCGTTTTCTGGCGGATAGCCCCGGAGGATACGACCTCATCTTCAGTGACGTCTATCATTCGCTCTATTCGGTACCAAGCCATTTCACCACTCAGGAATTTTATCGTTTGGCCGAAAGCCGCTTGGCGCCGGAGGGCGTGTTCATGGCGAATATCATCGGCGACATGTCAGATGATTCTTTGTCGCTGGCGCTCTCTTCAATGCGAACCTTCAGGACGGTCTTTCCGAACAGTTACTTTTTCGCGGTCGAATCGCCGGAGCAGGAAGATGCTCAGAATATCATTTTTGTTGGCTACAAAAGCGACCGGGTCGTAGATTTCTCTAATCACGCGGTCCCGTTCGTGCGAGGCTTGTCCGCTCGGCTTATCGATCCTGACAGGTTCGACTACGGCAAGCAGATCGTCTTGACTGACGACTTTGCGCCGACTGATCGGATGGTGGCTGCGATGTTGCGGCGGCTAAAATAGCCTTTTGGCAATCTTAAGGCCGGGTTATACTAGTAACATGGTAAACGTACAATTCAATGAGAGCCACTTGACGGTGCCTAGAGTGACCGCTCAGAACAGAGGAATGGCCGGATGGCTTGTAAAAAAGGAGATTGCGAAAAATCTAGCCCAAGCCAACATTATTTTAATAACCGCTTCCGTGTGTCTTTTGCTAGCCTCGTTCTTCTTGCTGTTCTCTGGCCAGAAAGAAGAGGCCGTTGTCACGGAACAGGACGTGCAGAATTATATCAATTCATTTAATTAGCCATGCGGAACCGCCAAGGATTTACCCTCATTGAATTGCTCGTAGTGGTGTCTATCATAGGCCTGATCTCAAGCATTGTTTTTTCGAGCTTGAGTACGGCTCGCGCCAAATCTAGGGATAGCAAGCGCAAGCAGGACCTGGTGCAGCTAAGAAATGCGGTTGAATTATATTACGCTCAAAATGGCGCCTATCCCATTCCTCCCGCTTCCTCAGCTATTTGGAGAGGGACTTTTTGCGGCTACGGCAATGCGTCTACCAATTGGATTCCCGGCTTAACCGATTCGTCCCGAGGAGGGCCCTTTATCGCTGCTTTGCCTAAAGATCCTAAGCCTCTCTCTTCCTGTCTTCCTGGCCATGGCTATCTGTATCGCTCCGACGGAAAAGATTATCAATTGCTAGCGTGGAATTCCGTTGAATCGGAAATCGTGTCGCCGACGCACTCCTTGCAGCGCCGCCGTCCTCCTTGCGCGCTTGATACGTGGGGAGGAAATGTTGGAGAGCGAACCTATGCTCTCCAGACCGAAGGGGCCGCAAAAGCTTGCTGGTAGCCTTTTGTTGACATTGTTCGGGTTTGGTCATAAGCTCTGCCTTAGAAAGCACTGCTAAGACCGGGAGGAAGGATAATGTCTGGCGCTAGCTGCTTTAGTCAGGTTCAGGGCGTTGCCGATGCCCTGGAGAGAAAAGAACAAGAAGCAGAGAGAAAAGGGGATGCCTCTTATGCTCTTTTGATTTTTAAGCCACGGTTTAGGGCGGTACAACTGGTCATGTTTCCGCCAAAACCTACTCCTGTTTCTTGGGCGGTGAATATGGCAGCGTATTTCTAACGGCAGATCTTAAAACGGCGAAGGAGCGCCGTTTTTTCTTTAGTATTGCCAGGTTCTGGACTTATGTAATAGAAATCTGGTATAACAGAGAAGCTGCTTTGCAGCTTTCCACATGGTGCCTATGGTGTAACGGTTAACACTAGGGTTTGTGGAGCCCTCGATCTGGGTTCGATTCCCAGTAGGCACCCAAGGTTCTAATGGTGTTCGGTTGGGGTTGAACTGGCCTCTATCAAAAACAACCCGGGTAGGGTTGTTTTTGATAGAGGCCTGAAAATTGTAAGCTGCTAGGCTGGTGGTTATGAATTATCTCAATCCCAAAGTCGAAGTTCGCAATACTCCAGATAAAGGTCGGGGCCTGTTTGCCAAGGAAAAGATATTCAAGGGAGAGACTATCGAGAAGACAACTGAAGGAGTGCAGGTCTTAACTAAAGCGGAAATCGCCGCAAAGCCCGACGCTCACCTTTGGAAATCTCTTTGTTATGAAATTGGGAACGACAAGGAAGAATGCCCGATCGATATCCATAATCCGCCCGCCAGCTTCTTGATTAACCACTCCTGCGATCCTAATGTGGGAGTCGGTGATGATATGGTAGCTATGCGCGATATCGAAACGGGCGAAGAGCTGACATATGACTATGCCATGACCGACAGTGGAAATTATGACATGGAGTGCAAATGCGGTTCCTGGAATTGTCGAGGGAGAATAAAAGGCGATGACTGGATGATGCCCGAGTTGCAAGAGCGGTACAGGGGATATTTTGCTGAAAATATCCAGGAGAAGATTGATAAGCTAAGGCAAGGATCACTAGGGCGTAAGTAGAGTGGTTCTAATCTCTGGCATTTGCCGGCCCAAGGTTCGAATGGTGTTCACTGGGGCTTAGCGGTGACTTTTATGTCAGGAGTTCTAAGCTCATAAACGATGAAACTAAAGAGGTTTCTTATAGACACGCTAGCGCTTAATGTATTTATAATATTTACCGCTTTCTTCGTTGAGGTGGTCTTCTCTGGTATCGCCTGGTCTATTTTCTGGAAGGGGCGTCTGATCATGATCATTCCTAACACTATCGTTGTTGATCCGTACAACCGAACTCGTATATGGATTGGAGAGAGGCTCGAAGGATGGAGATCTGAGAAAATGAGGCAGATAGTTAGAGATACGGTCACGTTTGTTATTTATCGTGTGCCGTTGGTGTTCCTAGTCCTTTCTTTTTTGGGTGCTCCACGAAAAGAAATAATTTCAGCCTGCGTTTTTGCGACCCTTATTTCCGGTTTTACCGGCAGGCCTTATGGGATGTTTTTGGATTGGATGAGGAGAGTATTTAAAGTCTAATGTAGCAGATCGGTTTTGGCGGCCAACAATTGCCAACCCAAAGTTGAAAAACAAAAACAGCCAGAAGGCTGTTTTTGTTTTGGATGTTCGTTCGTACTTGTTCTTGGCAGCTTGCTGTTCTTTGGGTTTGTGCTTGCTAAACCTGCAGAGAGTACTCTTCTGGAAGGGTCTGTTTCTTTGCAGAAATACCGCGAGACTCCAGGTTCGGTCATTATCGATGTCCGAACGCCGGAAGAATTTACTGCTGGGCGCTTAGAGGAAGCTGTGAATATCGACATTCAGGATTCCTCCTTTCAGTCGAAAATCGGTGAACTGGACCCGACAAAGACGTATTTTATTTACTGTGGCTCGGGCAAGAGATCGGCTCAGGCCAGATCTATCATGGAATCTAAGGGTTTTGGGAAGGTGTGTGAGCTTCAGGGAGGCATAAGTTCCATGAAGGGGGAATAGGGTTCTTCTTGCTATTATTATAATCTTGTGGTATAAAACTGACCAGACCTAGTCGCTTTAGGTACTTAATCTAAGGAGCAGATAATGCGATTCGTCAGGATGCTCGCGCTCGCCATCTTTATGGTGGCAACATCGGTGGTTTGCGCTGGTGGGTCTTATATTGACCTGGTGCAGTATGTAACCGTAGTGTCAGATCATACGGGTTCATATATGAGCCCAACGCAGCATCTTGCTATTCATTCCGATGCGGATTGGTGGCAGGAGATGTTTTACAACTACGATTCAGGGCAAATCCAGGGAGTGACGCCGCCGGTGAATCACTCGGCCGATGTCGAGTATTCCATGCCAGCTGATCGGTGGTTGGGCGCTTTCCACTATTCTTACACGCTGGGTGCTTGGTCCGAGGCGCGCTACGAAAAGCCCCACGTTCTTCGAGGACGAGCGTCTGCGCCGTCGGGTAGTGATTGGTGGCAGATGCTGTCCTACAACTACACCACTTACGCTTTGTCAGTAACGCCGGCGGTAAACTATACCGCCAAGGCTCAGTATTATATGCCCTTTGAGCAGTGGGGCGGGCATTTCCTCTATTCATACGTCACCGGCGACTGGACAGAGGCTCGCTACGAGAATAACGATGCTCTTTGAAGTGTTTGTTTCCCTTCAGCCCGGCGCGCTTAATCGCGTCGGGCTTTTTCATTGCCGTGTGATAGCATGGGTTTATGACTGAAAATTTCAAACAAAAAGCACTAGAGATCCAACAGGCGCTCACGAGCTCTTCAAGCATATTGCTGCATTGCCATCCTGGGCCTGATCAAGACAGC
>DASPMN010000041.1:0-4551 GCA_035627035.1 Minisyncoccota bacterium | reverse complement strand
TGGCGATTTCAGGAGCTTCGATGGCGAACAGCTTCTCGATGAACTTCGGATGCGAGCGGGACAGGCGCAAGGTGATGCCGCGCGGAGTTTCTTCGACAAGCGATAGGTAGCAGCGGATCCGTTCGCCTTGGCGGTAGAATTCGCCCGGAATCTGCTCTTCGAAGGGCAGAAGGCCGGTGGCGCGGCCAAGATCCACGAAGACATTGCCTCGCTCGATCTTCTGCACCTTGCCGTTAACGATGTCGCCCTGCTTGCCGGCATATTCTCCCAAGATGGAGCCTTTTTCGGCTTCGCGAATGCGCTGGATGATGACCTGCTTGGCTGTCTGGGCGGCAATGCGGCCGTAATCATCCTTAGTTTCTAGGGGGAAAACAAGCTCTTCATTCAATTGGACGTCTTTTTTGATCTTCTGAGCGTCCTCAATCATGATATGGTGCTCTTCGTTAAACCAGGCGCGCTCGTCATCGGAAACGGCTTCTTCCTCTTCTTCCTCGATGATCTCTTCGTCGGGGTTGCGGAATTTTACTATTGATTCATCGACGGCTATTTTGATCTGGTAGAATTCGGTTTTGCCGGAATCAAGGTCTAATTTGGCGCGGATGATTTGGCCCTTCTTGCCGTAATCTTTTTTATAGGCAGCGGTTAAGGCGTCCTCGATGGCTTCGAGAATTTTTTCCTTCGGGATATTTCGCTCTTCCTCAAGTTGCTCGAGGGCTGATTTGAGGGCTTTGAGATCCATCATAACTATTGAACTTAATGCTTATTAATCTTAAAAATGCCTTTGCTTGGCCATATTTTTGAAATAAAAATGCCCGTTCGCGGGCGCGCTCGGACGTAACTCTCCTATTATATCATTGCCAGGCATGTTGTCAAACTTAATTTCCAGCCGAGACTGAGGGGACTTATCAACAATTTTATTTGAGGCCCGCTTGTGCCCGTTGTATTATAGAAGAGTAGAGATGTCTTTGGCACCGGTATTTTGCCGTAACGGCAAAATACCGGTGCCCTCAGAATTTATTAAGTAAAATAATTTCCTCTTATGCAAAGAATCGCCTTCATTCTTGCGCTTGCTATTGGCGCAACGTGGGCTCCTTCGGCTTTGGCTGCTTGGACACCGCCGCCAGCTACGCCGCCGACCTGTCCAGAATCAACCCCGGGCTGTAATGTTCCTATTAACGTAAGCGCTACTGCCCAAACCAAACGGGGAGCTTTCTATGCTGGCGGCATGGGTATTCTGGCTCGCTTGGGTTCTCCGGTCGGGGAAGGCGGTCAGCTTGATCTGTTTACCCCGGATGGCTCCAAGTTCGCTGCTATTGATATTCTCAACGAAGTTTTGAGGATTATGGCCGTTCCAGGCAAGGGTATTACGGTTCACGACACGGTCGGCGCCGCGACGGCCTTCCGGGTTATCGGGGACATTTCCGCGACAAATAACGTGTGGGTCGGCAATTACCTGACTGGTAAGTTGGTAACCGCTACCGAATGGCTCACGGCGCCGAAGGCTTTCATCGGTAATAATACGAATTATGACGGCAACTTGGTCGTAAACGGCCGTGCTGATGTTAAGGGTATGGGGGCTAATCATGGTTTGTATGTCGACAACTGGCTGCGCGCTAAGACCTTTTATTTGGGTAATGCGCCGGCAAACGTGATCGGTACCTTTGTTTACCAGAACGGCTCTCAGGGGTTGAATAAGGTATTGGCCAGCGATGCTGGCGGCCAGGCCACTTGGAAGACTTTGTCTGAAATTGGCGGTTCGGCCGGAGGCGGTTTTTGGGCTGATCGTGGAAACGGCAACATTTCAAACTCTAATGCAGGGAACGTGGGCATAGGAACGGTCGCGCCTACCGTCAAGCTTGACGTTACGGGCGATGTTAAAGCTACTGGCAATATTACGGGCGCTAATTACGTAAGCGGCAAATTCGTCAGCGTAGGAGAATGGATTGCCGCGCCGATTGCCTATGTTGGCGATGCTTCGACGGGAAAGACCGGCTACTTCCGTTTCCAAAACGGCACTCAGGGGGCTAATAAGCTTCTTGCCAGTGACGCTTCAGGCAATGCGACATGGAAAAATCTTAACGAGATTCCGCGCCGTCCGGGTGATCATTGCGGCATCTTTGCCTGGGGCGGCAATTCGGAAATCCAAAACGGGCTCATTCCTTGTGTTACCGCCGATGGTTCTCAATATAACCCTTATGTAAGTTGTCCGAATGGGTTTACTCGTGTCGGCGGCGACTACGAATCGAGCGATGATAGTCAGCGCTGGTGGTATTCGTGTGTGTATACTGCCGGCATGTCTTGCAGCCAGCAGACTCTCTCCAATATGCCTTCGAATTATCAGCGAGGACTCGTCTGTAGGTAAGATTTTCTCAACAAAAAAATCCCCAGCATTGGGGATTTTTTTGTTGGCCTTTGATATACTTTGCTTACATGCGCATCGATGCTCTCCAGTTGAAAAATTTTCTCCTTGATACGGGGTTGATTCCCAAAAAGGAATTGGAATCCTTGTACGAAGAGGTGAATGAAAGCGCTGAAAAATTTGCTGATGCCCTGCTTGCTAGCGGCAAGATTAGCGAAGACGATCTTCGCCGCGCCAAGGCCTACCTTTTAGGGATTCCCTTTGTTGACCTTAAGAGAGAAAAAATAGCCAAAGAAATTTTGTCTTTGATCCCCGAGCCGGTGGCGCGCAAGCATAATATCGTCGTTTTCCGAAAGGGCGACCGCGATCTAGAAGTTGCGATGCTTGACCCAGAAGATTTGGCGGCAATTGATTTCATAAAAAAAGGCGCGGCCGGCTTGCGTATCTTGCCGAGACTGACCGATGCGGAATCTATCAAGAACGTCCTATTGCAGTACCAGAAGAGTCTCAAGGCAGAATTTGGCGATATTATCCAGCGGGAAACGGCTACGCTTAAGACCTCTATGCCGGACGGAGGAAAGGAGGCGGGCGAGGCTGATCTTAAAAAAATGGCGGAAGATATGCCGGTGGTCCGCATTGTTGATTCGCTCCTCTCTCATGCCAATCTGCAGAAGGCTTCGGATATTCATATTGAGCCATACGAGAACGAGGTAGTTATCCGATACCGTATCGATGGCTTGCTGCACGATGCCATGATTTTGCCGAAGGAGACCGCTGCGGGCATTACGGCGCGCATCAAGGTCTTGGCGAATCTGCGTTTGGACGAAAAGCGCCTGCCGCAAGATGGCCGCTTCAAGATTGATGCCAAGGACATGAAAGTTTCGTTCCGCGTCTCTACTCTGCCGACCTACTTCGGTGAAAAAATCGTCATGCGCTTGCTGCCGGATTCAACCAAGGGTTTTTCCCTTGAAGCGGGCGGATTCCATGGCGAAGGGCTGGAGCGCATCCATCAGGCGACCCGCCAATCGACCGGCATGATTTTGGTAACCGGCCCGACTGGCTCCGGTAAGACGACTACCCTGTATACGATTCTGGAAATATTGAATACGCCCGATGTAAATATTTCCACGGTCGAAGACCCGATCGAATATCAGATGCCGCGCGTCAACCAGACTCAGATCAGGTCAGAAATCGGCCTGACGTTCGCTAACGGCCTGCGAGCGTTGGTCCGCCAAGACCCCGACATTATCATGGTGGGCGAGATCCGCGACCGGGAGACGATCCAGCTAGCCATTAACGCTTCGCTGACCGGCCACTTGGTGCTATCCACTTTGCACACTAATTCAGCCGCAGCGACTATTCCGCGCATGCTCGACATGGGGGCGGAACCTTTTTTAGTCGTCTCTACCGTGAACGTTATTATCGCCCAGCGCCTCGTTAGGCGCCTGGCGCACGAGAAGGAAGAATGCAAACTGTCTTCAGCCGAACTTAAGCAATTGGCGGGACTGGTTGACCTTGAGCATATTTTGAAAGTCTTGAAAGCAGAAAAGGTCGTTAATCCTAACGACACGTGGCAGACAATACCTTTTTATAAACCGAAGCCGACGGCAGAGCATGACGGTTTTTCCGGTCGCGTCGGCATCCATGAGGTAATGAAGATGTCCTCAGCGGTCAGGGAGCTCATTATTCAGGGGGCGACGGCCGACAAGATCGAACAGCAGGCCAAGCAAGAAGGCATGCTGACCATGCTTGAGGACGGCGTTTTCAAGGCGGCGCAGGGTCTTACGACCGTCGAAGAGGTTCTGCGGGTTATTTCGGAATAAAAACATATGCGTTTTCATTACAAAGCAAAGAAGGATTCCGGAATCGACGTTGAGGGCGACCGGGAATCCGAAAACAAGTTTTCCTTAGCTCGGGAGCTTCGAGCTGAAGGCCTGACCCTGGTGGCCGTCGAAGAGGCGGGCAGCAAAAAGCGAGGCTTGGGCGAAATTAGCCTTTTTAACCGGGTGTCGCTTAAGGATAAGATAATCTTCGCCAACAATCTAGGTTCAATGATAACGGCCGGGCTGACGCTGTCTCGGGCGCTCAATATTATGCAGCGGCAGTCAACCAATGCTTACTTTAAAAAAGTTCTAACGGCCATTGAAGAGAAGATTTCCCGCGGTGATAGCTTGCATGCAGCGATGGAGGGC
>DASPMN010000040.1:0-2194 GCA_035627035.1 Minisyncoccota bacterium | reverse complement strand
TACCAGGACTACCCGCACAAGGAAGCGATCGTCGACCTTTCCGGCTGGACATGGAAAGAGAGCGGGATCTACGCCGTTACCTTCGTGGCGAAGGATGCCGGGGGCAACGTGCTGGGGGAGAAGGGGGTTGAGGTGCGGGTCACTCGTTAGAGCTTCGCCGATAGCCATTGACGAGCTTGTGAGCTAGGCGAGTCGGCTCAGGCAGGCGATAGCCGCGCAGGCACGCTTGAACGATCGAGACTGATTCGTCCACTGTTATGCGATGGCCGGGCGAAATGACCAGCGGGTTGCTGCGAACTTTCGAACGCAAAAGCTCGCCGATGATTTCGTCTGGATTGCCTCGATCCTTTAACTTAGAGCGAGAGCCAGGCATAAGTCCTGGCTCTTTGCTGTTTCCGTAGAGGATGGTTTTGGCGCAGCCGATCGTTGGCCGATCGATCAAGAGCCCGAAGTGAGAAGCGATGCCAAGCCGGCGAGGGTGGGCAATGCCTTGGCCGTCGACAATAAGAAGGTCTGGCTTGAGTTCCAGTCCGTCCCAAGCCTTCAGGAGGGCGGGTATTTCGCGGAAAGACAGCAGGCCGGGGATGTAGGGCATTGTCGCTTCCAGTTTGGCGGTTGATTGGGCGACAGGCTCAAGGCCTGGAAAAGAGAGAACGATGATGCCTGCGTAAAGCGTATTGGAAAATCTGTTCGATGAAACATCGGCGCCGGCGATGCGGCGCGGAACGTGAGCCAAGGTTTCCAATTTGATTTCCTGGCGCAGCTGTTTCTGTAAAGCGATAGCTTCCCGGGGAGAAAGATCCCATTTATGATGCGGGCTTTTTTTCATGGTCGTCTTTTTGCCAATAACTGCGGCCTTTGAGCTTATCAGGCAGCAAGTCTTTTTTGGTATATTTTTCGTAATCTTTGCCGTAGCCGAGCTCTTCCATGAGCTTGGTCGGCGCATTCCTTATTTCAAAAGGTATCGGCAGGTTGCCGAATGTTCGGACGTCTTCCAGGGCGGCAAGGTAGCCATAGTATGCGCTTTTGTCTTTTTTGCAGGCCGAAAGGTAGACGACGCCGTGAGCAAGGTTGATGCCGCACTCCGGCAGGCCGATGGCCGTAACCGCCTGAAAGACGGCGTTGGCTACGACGAGAGCGGTGGGCTGAGCGACGCCGACATCTTCGCTGGCGAAAATAACCAGACGCCGAGCGATGAATTTAGGGTCTTCGCCGGCTTCAAGCATGCGGGCGAGGTAGTACAAGGCGGCATCAGGCTGGCTTGCCCGCATGCTTTTTATGAGCGCGCTGATGGCGTTGAAGTGTTCGTCGCCCTTCTTGTCGTAACGCAAGTGCTTCGATTGGAGGGTCTGCTTCAGATGCTCAACGGTTACTTTTCCGTAGAGTTGGGCGGTGTTTTCAATCATGGCTATCGCTTGCCGAGCGTCGCCGCCGGCAAGGCTGACGAGCCAGTCCCGGCTTTCTTGGTCAAGCTCGATTCCGGTGCGGTCGAAGACGGATTCCATTTCGCTAGCCGAAAGTTCCTCCAGGACAAAGACGCGGCAGCGGGAGAGAAGGGCGGGAATGACTTCGAAGCTGGGATTTTCCGTAGTGGCGCCGATAAGGGTCAAGTCGCCGCGTTCGACGAAAGGGAGCAGATAGTCTTGTTGAGCCTTGTTGAAACGGTGGATTTCATCAAGAAAAAGGATTTTCGGCTGTCCTGCGTTATCTTGAGCGATAATTTTCCTAATATCATCTTTGCCGGCCGAAACGGCCGAGAGCTCGTAAAATGCTGCGCCAATGCTTTGGGCGTAGATGCGGGCGAGCGTGGTCTTGCCGACGCCTGGCGGACCCCACAGCAGGAACGAAAACAAATGTTTCTGCTCGATGGCTACCCGCAAAGGTTTGCCGGGTCCGGTCAAGTGCCGTTGGCCGACGTATTCAGTCAGGCTGGCTGGTCGGATGCGCGAAGCGAGAGGTTCCATAGGGCAATCTTAGCAGAAAAGCTCGCCCGGTCTATGCTTCCGCGATTCTCAATATTTTGTCGGCTTCCGGTTTGACGGGGACATAATTCTTGCGAGCGGTGAATTGCTGCAAGAACCCCAGTATTTTGGCGGGCTGGAACTTGACCAAATGGGCCGCTACGAAACCTTTGACCTTGTTTTTAAGAGAGGAGGGCAGGGCGTTGAGAACAGCGGTTTTGGCATTGAGAGGG
>DASPMN010000039.1:0-2002 GCA_035627035.1 Minisyncoccota bacterium | reverse complement strand
ACAATGATAAAGTTCTTCATATTTTAATTTTGGTTGATTATAAATCGACCTTTAACAGCAACGTTAGTTGGTGGCTTCATCTTACATTTTAACCCCGTAGAAATCAAGCTATTTCAGCTTGTGGATAAACAGGACAATAGTTTCATTGTTGAGTCAAAGTACCCCAAGATGCTCCGCGAGAAACATTGACCGCCAGCGGAACCCTGCCAGCATGGGCATTTTCCATCGCATTTTTTATGAGACCTGCCGCCTGATCGGCCGAAGACTCCTCAATTTCATAGATAAGCTCATCATGAACCTGAAGGAGCAAAAAGGCTTTGTTATCCAACCCAGCGGCCTTCAGGGCCTGATCCGCCTTAATCATCGCCAACTTAACCAAGTCTCCAGTCGCCGTCCCTTGAATGGGGGCATTCATAGCCATCCGCTCGGCCATAGCACGAACATACGGCAATTTGGAAGCCAGTCCCGGGAAGTAGCGGCGGCGGCCAAACAGCGTTTCCGTATAGCCGCATTCATGAGCCTGCTGTTTCACGCGATCGAAATACTTGCTGATGCCCGGAAAGGTCTTGAAGTAATTATCGTAAAACTCTTGCGCCTCTTCCCGGGTCGAACCGAGATTCTGCCGGAGAGCCGTGACGCCCATGCCGTAGACGATGCCGAAGTTAATGACTTTAGCCTGCCGGCGCATGTCTTTTGTCACTTCCCCTTCCGGCACGCCGAAGACTCGCGAGGCGACCGAACCATGAACGTCTTTGCCGGTCTGAAAAATTTCAACCAGGCCTTCGTCTCCCGAGAGCTCCGCCAGAATCCGCATTTCTATCTGCGAATAATCGAGAGCTAGAAGCACATGACCAGGCGCAGCGACAAAAGCCTTACGGACAGCAGAGCCCAATCCTTCACGAGCTGGAATATTCTGCAGATTAGGATTGGATGATGACATGCGGCCGGTCGTCGTTCCGGTCTGATCCAAGGTCGTGTGCAGCCGGCCGTCTGAGCCGACCATTTTAGGAATAGTATCAATATACGTCGAAAGAAGCTTCTGAAGCTCTCGATAGGACAGGATCTGCTCGATAATCGGATGCAGATCGCGCAGTTTTTCAAGTTCCGATTCGCGGGTTGAACGGGCGCCGCCGGCTGTCTTTTTCAGGCCCTTCGTTTTTAGTTCCAACTTGTCGAACAGGATATCGCCAAGCTGCTTCGGAGAATTGATGTTGAATTCCTCGCCAGCTAGCTCGTAAATCTTTTTCTCAAACGCCGACAGCTTGGCGTGATAGTCCTGCGACAATGATTCCAAGTACGGGACGTCGATAAGGATGCCGCGTTCCTGAGCCCGGGTAATCAGCGGAATGAGCGGCAGTTCGATATCAAGATAAACGTTTTTCAGCCCGCGCTCCTCAAGCGCTCGCAAGATGGTTTCGCGAGCCTCAGCGAAGCTGCGGGTCTTAGCGAAAGCATAAATATCTTCAAGCGTTGGACTGGCCAGATCTGAATTTATCAGCCACAGGGCGATCCCCACCTTGCGAACTTCCGTTGGATCAACGGTTTCTTCTTTGCTTTCTGCCGCTATTTCCGTATTGGCAACCAAGCTCTTGTCTCCGAGTACGCTTTTAAGGCGAACGTGCAGGCTCTTGAATTCAAATTCTTGGAAAATAGGTTCGGCAATGTTCGGATCAAAACAATCTCGCCAGGGCTTTTCAGGCAGAGCAAACGCAATCGGCGCGTCGCGCCGGATAGTCGCCAAAGCCTTGGAAAACAGCGCCTCTTCCTCGTGTTCTTTCAAGAGATTAATAATACGCTCTTTGATGCCGGCCGAACGCAACTTAGCATCGTCCTTCTTGAGTTCCGCATATAGGTTTTCCAGCGTACCGCATTCCTGGATCAGAACGCTAGCCGTCTTTTCGCCAATGCCGGGAACGCCGATAATATTATCCGACGGGTCGCCGCGCAGGCCCTTGTAATCAGGCAAGAGCTCCGGCAAAAAACCAAAACGCTCTTTGACGGT
>DASPMN010000038.1:0-6233 GCA_035627035.1 Minisyncoccota bacterium | reverse complement strand
TTCGCCGACGAGCCGACCGGCAACCTCGATTCCAAGTCGGGGCAAATCGTCATGGAGATAATCCAAAAGCTGAACGATGAAGGGCATACCATCATGCTTATAACTCACGAGACGTCGACGGCCGAGCATGCTAACCGCATTATCCATATTCAGGACGGCAGCATCGTCGGGGACTATAGCGCTCACGTCCAGCGGCGGGCTTCCCATAATTACAGCAAATAAATGCTTTTCAAATATCGTCTGAAAACCGCCTATATCGGCATCTCTACCAACAAGTCGCGATCGCTTCTGACGATTCTCGGCATTGTGATCGGCATTACCTCTATTATTATCGTCATGTCGATCGGCCGCGGCGCCGAGAACCTTATTCTCGGCCAGATAGAAGGACTGGGCGCTACTACTATTTCTATCGATCCGGGCAAGAAGCCGGAGGGGCCGTCGAGCTTTGCCGAACTCTATACCGACTCTTTGCGCCCGAAGGACGTCGAAGCGCTGAAGAAGCCTTCCAATGTCCAGGGCTTGAGAGACATCAGTCCGATGGTAATGCAGCCGGCATCGCTGGTTTTTGAGAATGAAACCGAACGGGCGACCGTCCTAGGCTCGGCTCATATTGTCGTCGACATTTTGAACGTTTATCCGGAAGAAGGGCAGTTTTTTACGGAAGACGACGTCAAGCAGAAGTCTCGCGTCGTGGTGTTAGGTTCTAAGGTTAAGGAGGATCTGTTCGGCTTGTCTGACGCGGTCGGGCAGACGGTTAGGATCAAGGGCCAGTCATTCCGGGTTATCGGCGTTTTTCCGGAAAGCGGGACGTCGATCATGAGCGTCGATGAAATGGTCTTAACGCCTTATACCGCTGCTCAGCAATATTTGACCGGAACGAATTATTATAATTCCATCATGGTCAGAGCCGAGGCGAAGGAAATGGTTCCCCGGGTGGTTCATGATATCGAAGCGACCTTGCGTGAGTCGCATGGCATCAGCGATCCGGACAATGACGACTTTTACGTCAGTACGCCTGACGATGCGGCGGAGATCGTCGGCACGATTACGGCCATCTTGACGGCGCTGCTCGGTTCGGTGGCGGGCATCTCCTTGGTGGTGGGCGGTATCGGCATCATGAACATCATGCTGGTTTCGGTCAGCGAGCGGACGCGGGAAATCGGTTTGCGGAAAGCGCTCGGCGCGACCGAAAAAGACATCTTGTATCAGTTTCTTTTCGAAGCGATCATCCTGACCGGATTCGGAGGCGTCATCGGTATCGCGCTCGGCGCCGGCATATCTTTCCTGGCGTCTTGGGTATTGGGCTCGTACGTAGCAGAAGGCTGGGAATTCGCCTTTCCTATCTCCGCGGCCTTGCTTGGCTTGGGCGTTTCGGCGGTGATTGGCCTTATTTTCGGCATTTACCCGGCCAAGCGGGCTGCGCAGAAGAGTCCGATGGAAGCCTTGCGCTACGAATAGTTTCAAAAGGAAGGCCCGGTTATATGTCGCTTCCTCGGAAATCTCTTCGTTTTTTAAATCGCGCCACATGCCTTTAACGAAAGCGATAGGTCTGCAGGCCGGTAATGAAATAGGTGACTGAAAAATTTTCTGCTTCCTCGGTGGGTCGCTTAAGTTCTTTAGCGTTTTCAGCCTTTCTATAATACTTCAGCGCTCTGCAGAGATTTCCAAAACTCGCTTCTAAGGCCTGCTTCGGTTTGCGCATCCGCCGAGCAGACGGTTTGGCTCGGTTCGAAAACAAGGTAGAAGTTGCCTAATTTTTTAGCCTGCGGCGGCCTGTCGTCGTGCCAGGCAGTAGCGGCTTCGAGTTCTTGCTTGGTCCAGCGGGTTTTCTGGTTGGCGTCAATCGGAAGCTTGTAGAGGACGCCGAGCGAACATTCCGGATTCGCTTCGGATAGGCTTCTGGTTGAGACGTGGGCAACGGGCCCGACGGCCCGTACGGCGGCTATGCGGTAAGTTGGTTCTTCGATAGCGCTAGGAATTTCGAGCTTGATTCCAAGTTCAGGGATCGAGAAAGCCCGCAGGAGCGCTTTGCCGCTGGTTGCCGGCGGTTCGGCTGCTGGAGAGCCGGAGAAGGCTGCGGCAAGGATGCCGGCAATAATAAGGGTTGCGGCAACCAAGAGAATGAGCCGGGCCTTTTTATTCATGGCCGTATCATAGCATGTTGTGGTTAAAGATGCTTTTCGCTGTAGATGCGGGATCCTATCTTGGCAACGATCATGGCTATGAAAGCTGCGACGAGCCAAGGGTCGACAGCGTGGCGATACGATTGGACCGTTATTCCCGCTAATGCTATGGCTGATCCGGATAGGAAAGCGGTCCGGCCAGCTAGCATTCGGTGATAGCATTCCCGCTCGTCTAGGCCTCCTTCTCTTAGGATAAAGCTTGCAAATATGCCGAAAACGACCAGGGCTATTCCTAAAATGGCCAAGAGCATCATGTCGGGCATCCAGAAATGAAAGGGGTTCAGCAGCAGGACGGCTAAGATAACGAGCGCGAGGACTACAATGTATTCTTTGAGGCTGTTATTTTTCATAAGTAATGATAAAAACCTTTTCAAGGGGCTGGTTAAAGAAATGGGCGATTTTTAAGCCCAGCAAGACTGACGGCGTATAGTTGCCTTTCTCCAGCGCGATTATTGTCTGCCTGCTCACGCCGACAGACAATGCCAGTTCTTCCTGGGTAATTTTCCGAGCCGACCGGAGTTTGCTTACTTCGTTGCGGATGTATTCTTTCATGAATTAAAACTCAACAGCCTGTCTCCTTGCTGAGCTTCTGTCATCATGCCTTAAGGTGGGGTTAAAAACTGATTAAGCACCCTGTAAAGCGTACTTTACATAAATTAATCGTCCCTTAAGAGAGGTGGGCGTATAGTGCTTGCAGACAGAGGTCCGGGGAGGTTGTTCGGATCGCTGCGCTTTATCAAGCTATAACCTTTCACTAGCATGAGAAATATGAATAAACGTACGGCCATTGCCGGGTTTGGCATTTTGGCGGCAGCTGCCCTTGTGCTGCCCTATGCCTATGCCGAGTCTGCTGATAATATGCAGGCTTCAGGAGAGAGGGTTAGGATTACGGTTGAAAACCTAACGACGAGCCAGGGTTTTTCTCCCTCGGTTTTCTTTACTCATAACACCGAGGTAGATCCTTTGTTTGTCGAAGGCGAGAAAGCGTCTTTCGGCGTGGCGCGCATGGCCGAAGACGGTAATCCGGCGCCAATTGCCGGCGAAGCCGCTATGAAGATAGGCAAGGAGGTTGGCGAGGTTAAGATTCCGTTGCCTGTCGGCCCTGGCAAGAGCCAGTCGATCGAGCTTATGGTCGATGAAAATAGGCCTTACGTATCCGGAGCCTGGATGCTTGGCCGTACCAACGACGGCTTCGCCGGTTTCGGCGCCCGCGATATTCTGAATGCGACAGGGACGCAGACTTTTGATCTGTATGCCTTGGACGCCGGAACGGAAGTCAATGATGAGAAACGGGAATCCCTGCCAGCTCTGATGGGGACAAACCGCAATCCTGAGGATGCGCCTATTATGAGGCACTCAGGCATCCGTGGCGATGCTGATGCGCCGCCGGACTGGAAGTTTGACCCTAATCAGCCTGTAGCGAGGGTTACTATCGAACGGATGTAAATACCATCGAAATCCAACAAAAAACCGCCCTGGGTTGGCGGTTTTTTGTTGGATTGGACCAATGGCTAAAGGCATCATTTCCTGCTATCTTGCTAAGGACATGCAACAGAAAATAGCGCTTTTTGATTTTGACGGAACGATAGCTGACAGCACCGAAGCGGCCGTAAAGGCGTACAACAAGGTAGCTGAGCAAAACAATCTTAAAACCATGTCCAAAGAGGAACTTGCCTTGCTGCGCGCCATGGGCGCCAGGGAGGCGGTCCGCTATTTCGATACGCCGCTGTGGAAGCTGCCGTTTATCGTCCGGAAGGTGCGAGCGGCTCTGAAAAATGAAATGTCGCACATCGCGGCGATCCCTGGGATGATTGAAGCGCTGCGTGCTCTAAAAGAAAAAGGCCATCGGCTTTTTATTGTCAGCACGAATTCAAAAGAGAACATTAAGCTTTTCCTTGATCGCAATGGCATTGCAGAGTTCGACGGTATTTATCCGGTCTTAGGCGTCTTTGGCAAGCATGTTAAAATCAAGCAACTTATCCAAGCTAACGGTTGGAACAGGGGCTCGGTGGCGTATATCGGTGACGAAGTCCGGGACATCGAGGCTGCCAAAAGAGCGGGGGTGCTGTCTGTGGCGGTCACCTGGGGCCATAATACGGAAGAGGTCCTGCTTCAAAGCGGCGCCGATCTTGTTTGTCGCCTGCCTTCGGATCTGACCTTTCTTTGATGCTAAAAACACCGCCCCAGAAGGCGATGTTTTTCTAGCGGTTATTGCCCGATGATTTTCAGGTAATGATCGGCTGATTCGCAGGGGATAATCATGCCTTCAGCTCCTGCTTGGCCCTTCGCTTCTACCGTGCCTCCGGCTTTGATCAGGGAGATGTCGGCGATGTTTGCCTGAGCCGGACAAAGATTGATGCCCATGGAAGGAATGGCGATAACCGCCTGGCTGTCGTCCGCCTGCCGGATCGTTATAAGCGTTGGACCGTCAACGGGAACCTGATCGGCATTTACGTTCATGACGGTACCGCGGACTTCGCTGCTGCTTGCGGTAACCGTCTCTTCGGTTTGCGATACGTCAGCGGGCTCTTTGCCCATAAGGGCGTAAGCCAAGAGGGCGATCAGGATTACTGCTATTAAAATGATGATTGGTTTTTTCATAGACGCTGATTATATCACACTGATTAAATCCTTTCTCGCCGGCTAATTGTTTTCTGCGTGTTTCTTGAAGTTGTTCAAAATTTCCTGCCAGCCGTTTCTCTGGACTTCTTCGCTGTTCTCGTTTTCCATTTCAAATTCTTGAACGATCCGGACGCGATCGTTATCGAGTTTTTCGAAAGCGACAAAAACCGGCCTCCCGTCATCAAGGGAGTATCCAAGTTTTTGCTGAGGAATGACGACGGTGTAAGTGCCGGTCAAGTCGAAAGAGGCCGATCCGTCTTTGGCCGACATTCTCGTCAGGAATTTTCCTCCTTCTTTCAAATCATTCTCGGCGTAGGGACATTCCCATTCGTCTGAGGCAAAGGCCCACTTGGTTATATGTTCCGGCTCGTTCCAATATGCCCAGACTTTCTCCAGGCTGCCGCTGACGGTTGTTTCTATTTGTATTTTTTTCATAGCTTTCCAATTATAGCAGAGTCCTCAAGGCTACCGGCCTAAATGGCTTAACAAGAGAGCCATGCTTAGGTCGCCTGCTAAAAGGGCCCAGGCGAACTTGCGGTAGGAAAAGGAGCTGGCGGCTAGGACGGCGAGCAGGACATCGTTGGGCATGGGGGCGAAGGCGGTATAGGCGAAAATGCCGAGATAGGCAAGCGGCGAAGAAACGCGACTGACCCATTGCTCGAGGCGCTGAAAAAGTTTTCGCCAGCGCTGGCCGACGAGGTCTTTGCCTTTGGAAGCGGCCCAGTAGAAGAGGCTGTCGCTGGCGAAAAGTCCCAAGCCTCCAGCTAGGCCCAAGAGGAGCGGATCAGCTCCGCCTTTGGCAAAAGTGATGACGGCGGCGTAAAAAGAGGCTCCGGTAATCGAAGAAAACCCGCCGAGTAAGGCGATCAAGAAAGAGGCAAGATAGGAGTTGTGAACGCCTATCCGGCTAATGACGGTTTCTGGCGGTACGAAGTAGAAGAAGGCGGCCCAGGCGGCTAGGACTATGCCGATCAGGAAAACAAAACCGTAATTTTTAGCACTAAACCTCATTGTCTGACATTCTATTCGCTTGGCTGCCAGGTTTTTAATGAAGGGCCATTAAGCCTCCAGCTTATATTCTCTGTATATGGACCAAGCGCCGTTTTCCTTCTTTAAGATGCTCACATTGTCCAGCAGGGCTTCGAATCTGGGTCTGTGTGCCGACAGGAGGGCAAAGGCTTCCTTAAAGATGCGGTTCGTTTTGGCGTACATCAGGGTAGCGTGCAGCTTTGTTCCGCCGTCATTCTTTCCGAAGTCCAGCCAGGGAAGGCCCTTTAGTCTCTGCGCGAGGCCGCGCACCAATTCAGCGGCTTGTGGCGACGGTTCGGCGTTCAGGAACACTACCCGTTCATGGAAAGAACCGAAGCCTTCAATCAATAGCTCCGGAGCTTTTCTGCCAGCCAGATAGCCGGTTAGAATTTCCTCAAG
>DASPMN010000037.1:0-6514 GCA_035627035.1 Minisyncoccota bacterium | reverse complement strand
GAGGTTCATTAACTGCTGTTCTTTCCGTTCCATTGTACTACCATGCGTGAAACCTTTCAAATGCAGGGCTCCGTGGATAAACAAATAAGCGAGGTGGCTTTCAAACGAGCGAGCGAACTTTGGCGCTTCGTATTTCGTCTTCCTCAGGTCGATAAAAATTTCTCCCATCGTGTTGTCGAGCGGGAATGAAAGAACGTTGGTCGGCTTGTCTTTGCCGCGATGGGCGCGGTTGAGATTGCGGGATCGGGTGTGGCCGATAAAAACCAGACTTAATTCGTAAGCCGGTCCGAGTATTTTGTCGCTGATAGCCGAAAAAGGGATCCGCGAGGGAACCCTTTGCCTAGTGAGATTTCTTGAAGAAAACATCCTTGATTTTGCCGAGCTTGCGAAGGCGGTTGTAGTCTTCGCGCTTGGAGATGCGCTTGAGAGCGCTCTGCTTCTTTTTGAGCGGCGATTCCATGCGCTCGGCATAGCGGCGGCCGCGGACGGCGCGGAGGATGCCGGAACCTTGGACGCGCTTGGTGAAGCGGCGCAAAAGGCTCGCGTTAGACTCGTTGCCGGCTCGTTGTACTTCGATTGAATTCATGTGTCCGTAGGATAGCATATGGCCGAGCGGGCGGTCAAGTTCCCCAGATGGAAAAACCCGGGATCCCGGGTTTTTCCATGGAACTATTTTATCTTCTTCAGGTATTCGGCCAGTTTGTCGATCTTGACCGTGTCTTGAGAGCGGGTGTCCATGTTTCGAATGATAACCGCGTTCTCGAGGGCTTCTTTCTGGCCGAGGATGATGGTGTAGGGAACCCTCATTCGCTCGGCGATGGCTAATTGGGTACCGAGGGAGTCTTTGGATAGCGATTGGGCGATCGGCACCTTGGCTTTGCGCAGGATCTCGATCACTTCAAAGCTTTTGAGCTTGGCATCGAAGGAAAGCTGGATGAAAAAGATCTTAGGCTTTTTAACGATGCGAGGGGCGAGCTTGGCGTATTCGGTGGTTTCGACGACTCGATCGACGCCGATAGCTCCGCCAACCGCCGGTACGTCCTTGCGGTGACCGAGGAGCTTGGCTAGGTAGTCATAGCGTCCGCCGCCGCCGATCGAGAGCGGTACGGAACCGTCCTCGGTCTGCGTTTCGGTGACGATCTCAAAGACGGTGCGGGAATAGTAGTCTAGCCCGCGGACCAGGGTATTCGTGATCTCGTAATTGATCCGCATTTCGTCGAGGTACTCGAGCACTTCCTTGAAATGCTGCTTTGATTCGCCCGAGAGATAGCTGATCGTTTCCGGAGCATTCTGCTTTATCGGCTGGCAACGCTGGTCTTTGCAATCCAAGAGGCGCAGCGGATTGGTTTTCATCCGTTCGCGGCAGTCGGGACAGATTTCCTTGATGTGCTTTTTGTAGTAGGCGATGAGGTCGCGCTTGTGGGCGCCGCGGGAATCGCTGTCGCCGATCGAGTTGATGAGGACCTTGAGGTTCTTGAGGCCGGCCTCTTCGAGGATGCAGGTGAAGATCTTGATGATAGTCGCATCGGCAATGCTCTTGTTGGTGCCAAGGATTTCCAGGCCGAACTGATAGAACTGGCGGTAGCGGCCTTTCTGCGGATTATCGTGGCGGAAGTACGGGCCGTAATAGTAGAGCATGACCGGCTGAGGCTGCGACTGCATGCCGTGCTCGAAGTAGGCTCGCATGGCGCCAGCCGTGCCTTCCGGTCTGAGGGCCAAGGTATCGCCGCCTTTGGTTTTCAGGCTGTAGATTTCTTTCTCGACGATGTCTGTACCGTTGCCGACGCCACGGTTAAAGAGCTCGACCTTTTCCAAGATAGGCATCTCGATCGGCGTGAAGCCGTAGTAGAGGGCGATTTCGGAGGCTTTCTCGAAGAAGCCTTGAAAATCGAAAACTTGGTCGCCGACTAAATCGCGCATACCCTTCGGAGTCTGCAGCAGTTCTTCTTTCTGTTTTCCTCCCTTGCCGGCCGGTTTCGGTGTTGCTTTCGTCGTTTTGCTCATGGTCGTTTACTTAGTCTCTTGCGAATAAAAACCTGGAAGGATGTTCGCCTTGGTTACGGGCAGCAGGCGCATCAGGACGCGGCCTTTGATCTTCTCTTCTTCAACCGGTCCCCAGCTGCGAGAGTCGAGCGACAGGGGGCGGTTGTCGCCCATGACGAAATATTGGTCGTCCTTGAGAGTGGTGGTCTGGGTCTCGTAGCCTTCAGCGTTGATATATGGCTCATCGAGGTTTACTGTTTCGCCGTCCTTGGTGGTGATGGCAACGGTGCCGCGGGAGATGCTGACGGTTTCGCCTGGCAGGCCAATGACACGCTTAATGAAGTATTTCGAGGGGTCTTTAGGGTAGCGGAAGATTACCACCTCGCCGCGTTCCGGCGTCCGGAAATGGTAGGAGAATTCGTCGATAATGAGGTATTGGCCGTCTTCGAAGGTCGGGTACATCGAATCGCCGCTGACGATGAACGGCTGGGCGACATAGGTTCGCAGGGGGATGACGATGGCGAGCGTTAGGATCGTAAAACGAACCAAGTCCCAAATGGACTCTTTTTTCTTCGGGGACTCTTCGGCTCGTTCGACGATTGGGGTTTCTTCCATAAGGTGCTACAAATATGATTAAATGATGCTGATATAGTAGTATAAAGAGGCATTTGACGCAAGCTGATAATTTATTGTATAACTATGACCACCTATATTCTCGGCCTCGGTAATCCTGGAGCGGAATACGAACAAACGCGTCACAATGCCGGTCGCTTGGCTCTTGCGCTGTTGGCCCAAAAGCCGCCAGAGAACGCTTCTTTTGAAGAATGGAAGCTTGATAAGAAAATGAGCGCTCTTGTCAGCAAGGGTAAGATCGGCTCAACTAATGTTGTGCTTGCACTGCCGGAAACGTATATGAATAAGTCGGGCGTAAGTGTTAAACCTCTTGCTTTGGATGCAAAAAAGGCAGCAGCTGGCCTCATTGTCGTACATGACGATATGGATCTGCCGCTGGGGACGATCAAGGTTAGCTTTGATCGCGGCGCTGGCGGACACAAGGGCATCGAGTCCATTATTGCGACGATCAAAACGAAAGCTTTCACGCGTGTCCGAATCGGCGTCTGTCCGACGACTCCTGGCGGCAAGCTGAAGAAGCCGCAAGCCGGGGATCAGGTGGTGGATTTCATTATCGGCAAATTCAAGCCGAGCGAAGCGGAAGTATTGAAAAAAGTCCTGCAGCAGGCGGCAGCGATGACGGCTGATCTGGTAACGAAGGGGCGGGTCTGGGTGATGAATAACTATAACTAAGAAAAAGGGGATCGCGGTTAACGCGATCCCCTGATGGGTTTTGGTTGAGGGTCAGTACCCTCTGGTAGGACAGCTCGCCGTGCAAGCTTTCTTCGGGGAGTGTTTGTGCGCCCGAGGCGCTGCTCCCTGGTGATAGTCGTAGGCCGGCTGCGGAACAGGGGCCTGATACTGCTGAGCGCATACCGCAACGGGTTGCTGGTATTCGCAGTAGTGGCTACTTTCGCAGCTGGTTTGTCCCGCTCCGAGAACGAGTCCTCCCAGTAATACTGGGAGCAACAAATCACACATGCACAACTCCTTGATAAAGGTGGTAAAAGACCTCTTTCCTCTGCAGGAAGAGCTTGCTCGACAATACCTTACTCTCTATGAAGAGGAAATGAACTATTGAGCTTGGTTTTGGCTAAAAGAAAAAGGTCAGGAGAGTGACTCTCCTGACCTGTTGTTTGTTGCTCCTTGCGGAGCTCAAGTGCCATCGCACCGATCTTGTGAATCGATCTGCATCGATAGCGGAGGGGGACGCTGGCGCCTTTGGCCAGGGTCGTCTATACCCGAGAGGGACGCGGGCTCTCAGATCTGCCTGGGCCTGTAACCCAGCGATCTGAGAAAGAGAGGGCTACGGACGAGTGTCCTTTCTTTTCGGTAATCGAAGCATCAGGGGCCGGGCCAAGGTCTTGAACCTTGCGGTCTGTAATGGGCTTGTCATGGTCGGGATCCGTCAGGACTCCGCCGGCCAGGTCGTCGCGCCGTTCGTGGCAGAAAAATAATCAAAATATTTTTCAGGGTTGGCGGACGCCTTTGGCGAACCTCGCGAGCGCTTCATGAGCGTTTCCTCCGTTTCTTTTTTTGTGTGCTGCTGAACTGAAGATATTCCTAGCACGACATTAAATTACTGTCAAGTGTTTTTAAATGATGCTCCAACTAAAAAAATACGGCTCTATAGAGCCGTATTTTTGGAACCGAAATAAATTTTCGAGACCTTATTCCGCCTTGGTGCTGTAGTTCAAGGTCATGCGCTGGTCCTTGGCCTCGAAGAGGTTGATCGAGAATTCGTAAGTCTTGCCGAGCTCGAGCTTGGAGCGCAGGTCCTCCTCGTTTTTGAATTCCGAGATGTGGACCAAGCCGGCGACGCCCTCTTCGATGGCTACCAAAGCGCCATG
This sequence comes from Minisyncoccota bacterium, assembly GCA_035627035.1. Lineage (GTDB taxonomy): Bacteria > Patescibacteriota > Minisyncoccia > Phycocordibacterales > XYD1-FULL-46-19 > DASPMN01. The sequence goes on along the minus strand of DASPMN010000037.1, from coordinate 2,069 downwards.
TTTGTTGTACTTGATGACGACGCCCTTGACCCGGTCGCCCTTCTTGTACTTCTTCTCGGCCTCGTGCCATGGATTTGGCTTCAAAGCTTTGATGGAAAGAGAGATCTTGCCGTCTTTGATTTCGATGATCTTGGCTTTGACCTGATCGCCGATCTTGAAGAGTTCGCGTGGGTTGTCGACGAGCGACCAGTCGATTTCCGAGATGTGAACCAAGCCTTCCAAACCGTCTTCGATCTTCAAGAAGACGCCGAAGTCGACAGTACCGGTAACCTCGCCGGTAACCGTGTCGCCGAGAGTGTACTTCTCGACGATTTCCTTGCGGCTCTTAGAATCAAGGCTCTTCTCAGAGAAAATGAGCTTGCCCTCCTTTGGATCGGCGCCGATGATGGTAACGGCGATTTTCTGGCCGACGAGCTTCTGGAGCTCTTCCATGATCTTGTCCTTGTCGCCATCCGGTACGCGTGGATAGTGCTCAGGCTTAAGCTGAGAAGCTGGAATGAAACCATCGAGGCCCTGCCATTCGAGGATGAGGCCGCCCTTGTTGGCGTCTTTGACGGTCAATTCGTGAACGGCTTTGGTCTTCAAAGCCTTTTCGGCTTCGCTCCAGAAGAGAGCCTGCTTGGCTTCCTTGAGCGAAAGTTCGATGTAGCCTTTCTCGCCTTCGGTATCAACGATCTTGGCGGTAACGGTGTCGCCGATGTTGATCTTTTTGATCACGTCGCGGGCGTTGAGGTATTCGCGGCCGAAAATGATGCCGGTACCAAAAGGCGGAATGTCGATAAAGAGCGTCATTTTGCCTTTGGCGATAACGGTGCCGTCAATCAGGCTGCCGCGTTCCGGCGGGATCGGTGAAGCCTTGAGGTACTCATCCATGATGTGCTTAGGCTCCTCTGCCGCCTTTTCGCCTTCTTCTGCTAAAACAGTGTCGTTTTTGATTTGGGTATCTTCCATATATACGAAAACGTTCCAGCCTTGCGGGCTGGAACTAGCCCCGCCGAAGCGGGGAAGCTTAGCCCGGTCCGGCATTGTGCCGGACGGACCCCGCCTTCAGCTCCTCAGGAGCATGTAGGCGGGAATTGGTAATAATGGCTCAACTTTACCTTATATTTCATCTTTCCGCAAGCGCAGCTAGCCCTTCCGTTTTTCCTCAGAAGCTGATAAAATGAAGCCTATGGTTATTACGTACTACGGCATGGGCTTTGTGAAGGCGCAGCTTGGCGATACGGTCATTGCTTTCAATCCGATCAGCAAGGATTTTGATCCGAAGGCGCCGAAGTTCGGCGCAGATCTGGCTTTGATCAGTCTGCGTGACGAAGCTTACAACGGGCAGGAGAGCGTCGCCTTCGGCAACAAGACCCCTTTCGTCATTGATGGCCCTGGCGAGTATGAGATCAGCGGGATCTTCGTTCAGGGCTTTCCCTCCGAAGGGCCGGCCGGTAAGATCAATACGGCTTACGCGGTCCTTTTGGAGGGCATAAAGATGTTGCACTTGGGCGCGATGGCTTCGGCTCAGCTGAGTCCGGAAGCCATTGAGGACATGGGAGCCATCGATATCCTTTTTGTGCCGCTCGGCGACAGCGCCCTTAACCCCAAGGAAGCCGCCAAGCTGGCTACCTCTTTTGAAGCGAAAATCGTCATCCCGTTGATTTGCCAGGCTGAGGGAGGCGATGAGGTGCTGGCTACGTTCCTAAAGGAAACGGGCGGCAGCGGTGAGGCTGTCGACAAGCTGGCTATCAAGCGCAAAGACCTGGAAGGCAAAGAGGGTGAGGTAATCGTCATCAAATCATAAATATGCCTATCCAGCGCTATATCGAATCAGCCCGTGAAAAACCGCTGCATGCGCGCCGCCGCCTGGCCGCCTTCTGGTCTTTCGGCCTGACGGCAATGATCGCAGCGGTGTGGCTTTTGAATTTCCAATTTCTTTATACCAATCAAGCCCCGACGCAACAGATCGCGACCAATCAAGCAGCCGCTCCTCTGGCTGCCGTCGGCCAATCTCTGGAAGGACATACAGGCAGGATCGTCGAAGGCTGGAACGTGCTGAAAGATTTTATAACAGGCAACTAAAC
>DASPMN010000036.1:0-2596 GCA_035627035.1 Minisyncoccota bacterium | reverse complement strand
TGCTGTCCTCGGTGGATAACGAGCAGCAGGAGTTATCGTTCGCTGATATTGTGGCTGACAGCGACGGTTGGTCTCAGGCGGCTTATGAGATCTATCGCGGCAAATCTGACGCGGAGATCCGGAGCATCCTTGTTGTCGCTAAAAAGGTCCTGGAGTTGCTACAGGGACATCGGCCGGTAGAGGAGGCGGACCTGAAAACCTTTAACGCCTTTCTGGATCATGTGATCTTGTATCGGAATGCGCATGTTTCTTTTCATGGCTGCGGCCATCGGCATCAGGTGATGGGGCAAGAATAACAAAAGGGAATCCTGGAGGATTCCCTTTTCTATTTTAAGACTCAGCGGCCGTCGTTTTTACCCAGCCGTGTTTTAATCGGATGTAAGATACGGTAGAATGAAGCACCGCCTTTGTTAATTACAAGTCTAGCTGATTAATGTATTTATGGACCTTATATTTCTTGCTGTCGGATTGGCTGTTTTGATAAAAAGCGCCAACTGGCTGGTTGACGGCGCTGCTTCTATTGCCAAACGTTTAGGCGTTTCTAGTTTGGTCATCGGCCTGACTATCGTTGCTTTCGGTACTTCTGCGCCGGAACTTGTCGTTAACCTGGTCTCGGTCGTCCAGGGCAATACGCAGCTTGCTATCGGCAATATCGTGGGCAGCAACATCGCCAATATTCTCTTGATCTTGGGCGTTGCCTCAATTATCTATCCGTTAACGGTCAAAAGTACGACCGTATGGAAAGAAATACCGCTAGCGCTTTTGGCTTCAGTCATCGTGATGGCGTTGGCTAACGATGCCCTGTTGGACGGAGCGCCTTTTTCGACGCTGTCTTTCATAGACGGCATCGTGCTGTTGGCTTTCTTCGGCATTTTCCTTTACTACACTTACGGCGTTTCCAAGGTTGCGGCCGGAGAGGATGGAGAGGAGGTGAAAGAATTCTCAACGCTCCGTTCCGTAGTGATGGTGGTCGCTGGTCTGGCAGGGTTGATAATCGGGGGCAAACTGTTGGTTGATGCTGCGGTCTCAATCGCGTCCGCTTTCGGCATGAGCGAGTCTCTGATTGGCTTGACGGTCGTCGCTATCGGCACCTCTTTGCCTGAGCTTGCAACTTCGGCTGTGGCCGCATTCAAGAAACAGAGCGACATCGCTATTGGCAACGTTGTCGGATCGAATATCTTCAATACTTTTTGGATTCTTGGCGTAAGCGCCTTGATCCGTCCGCTGCCGATGGTGCCCGCGAATAATTTTGATTTTCTGGTTTCGATCGGAGCCAGCCTTCTTCTTTTCTTGGCGCTCTTTGTCGGCCGCCGCCACCTGCTTGAACGCTGGCAGGGGCACGCCTTCATCGGCCTCTATGCTGCATATATAACCATTCTGGTGACTTAATCGACAAACAAAAAAAAACGCCCCCTCAGGGCGTTTTTTTGTTCAGGTCTCTAGCCTAACAGTTCGTCGACGATCGCCTTCACGTCGCCGCCGTCGGCTTTGCCTTTAAGGTCGGCCATGATAGCGCCGGTAAGCTTGCCGGCGCCGGATTTGTCGGTGACGCCGAATTCGGCGATCTTGGCTTGAACGATCGGCTTGATCTCTTCGCGGCTCATCATCGTTGGGAGATAGGCTTCAAGAATAGCCAGTTCGGCTTTTTCGCCTTCAGCCAGTTCGGGGCGGCCGCCTTCGGTGAACTGATTGATCGCATCCTTGCGCTGGTTGGCGGCCCGCTTGATAACCGCGAGAGCTTCTTCGTCCGAGAGAATGCCATCAGGGCCTTTGCCTTTGGTGACGGCTTCGTTCATAAAAGCGGTGACGAGGGCGCGGACGACAGAAAGCTTTAGCTGGTCCTTGGCTTTCATCGCTTCCTTGATTTCGCCCTTGATTTGTTCGTGCAGCATGATTTTTACTAGTTACTTGATGGCTTGATTCTAGCAGAAAACGGCCAAATAGCCAGCCGGATGAGCTTTTCATCCGGCTTTCAGAGCGAGGGGGTATAGTAAGGACATAACAAAATCCCGAATTGAGGGAATCGTAAGTTTTAGAGTTCTGAAACGTTTGTTTCCCGAAATTAGGGATTTTGTTTTGCTTTTTACGGCTGAGCTGCGTTTTCATATTTTTTTCACGCTCGGCAGTTATAATGTTTAGCATACAAAGCCCCGTTTAGGCGAGATGCTCATATTTTTCAAATAACAGAGCCCGCTCCTACGGGGCTTTGTTGCGTTCGGAAACGGCTTGCCGGCTGTGATATACTGGCCCTATGCCGACTACTCAGGCTTTCGAAGAAGCATATGAAAAGCTCAATCCGGCCCAGCGGGAAGCTGTCGACGCTATCGACGGCCCGGTTGTGGTCGCGGCCGGTCCCGGCACCGGCAAGACGCAGATCCTGGCCCTTAGGATCGCCAACATCCTTCTTCAGACCGATACGCCGCCATCGGCGATCCTGGCCCTGACTTTTACCGAATCCGGCGTCGCTTCGATGCGGGAGCGCTTGGTCCGCATTATCGGCACGCCGGCCTACAAGGTCGCCATCAATACGTTCCACGGCTTCTGCAACGATGCCATCAAGCGCTATCCGGAATATTTTCCGCGCATCATCGGCGCG
>DASPMN010000035.1:0-4967 GCA_035627035.1 Minisyncoccota bacterium | reverse complement strand
GGCGTGCGCTCCAGACGCCCTGGCGCCGGGGCACCTTGCGCGACGTCGCCTTGGGTGCGCTGGAGATCGCTCGCGCCGGCCTCGTCCGGCGATCGCGGCTGGATGCCAACGGCGATGACGAGAGCCATTTCCTCGATACTCTTTTTACCACCGTGGCTTCCGGGAAAACTGTAGCTCAAGAAATGCTTTACCGATTCGAGACAGAATGGGGCGGGAACATCGATTCCGTCGTTCAGGCTTATGAGTACTGAAATGAGCTTCCGTCAGTTCTGCAGGCGAGAAAATTTTCGCCTTTTCGGGTCAAAAGCACAGAGACTTTGGGAAGTGACAGGGTTTAAAGACGCTGCCAAAGTATGTATTGATTCAGTGTTTCCTATGGAGCTTGGTGAAGCTGATGTATAAGCAAGGAGTTTTCGAGACGTTTCGGCACCTGAAGTCCTTAAAATTTGAGCAATTTGTGATTTCTGCGCCATATGGTACTTTGCCACCGGTGGCTCTGCTCCCATTTACGGCAGATTGCGCTCTGGATGATTCCAAGATTGCGCTTCTATCCCACTGGAGATCGGAGCATTCTCACGCTTTTCCTAAAATATTTGAAGTAACAAATGAGAGGACTAGGCTTTGGGCAAAAAGAATGCTCTTAGACAGGGACGATAGAATGCTTTTTTTTATTAAACACAAAGAGAAACTGGTCGGGCATGTTGGTCTATCTACGTTTGACTTTGCAAAATCATCCTGCGAAATTGATAATATTATCCGTGGCGAAGCCGATGCGCCTTCTGGAATAATGCTTTCCGCCATCCGTGTGCTTATGGATTGGTCATATAATGAATTGCGTGTAGGGGAAATTAGACTGCGCGTTATGCATGACAATGTCAGAGCCCTTGCTCTGTACCACCGCCTAGGATTTGTTCCCGATGCTCTTTACCCTCTTCATAAGATTGTAGATCAAGAAGCTGGAGAGATTGAGTGGATTTCTTCCGGACCTAGTCAAAAGATTGACCGCTTCTACGTAGCTATGACTCACGTCCGCCAATCTTGTGGGTAGTGGTATGGCATAGGTAAGACATGGCAACAGTATCGCATAAAGGTCCAGTGAAAATATTACCAGGATTTGTACTTACACATGCAACGGCAACTGGTGTGAAACGAAGTGGGTGGCGTTTCGGAGAGAGCGGCGTAACTTAGGATCTAAAAGGCTTTTCTCTAACGGTCTGCGGGTTACCTCAATATGTCAATTCGGGAGTTTTGAATATGTATGACTATATAATCGTCGGATCCGGCCTGTACGGAGCAGTTTGTGCACGGCTATTAACTGAAGCAGGCAAGCATGTTTGGGTGGTCGAACGGCGACAGCACATTGGCGGCAACATTTATACTGAAGAACAGGACGGGGTTATCGTCCACAAATATGGCGCTCATATTTTTCACTGCTCGAACCAAAAAATTTGGGACTTTGTCAACAGGTTTTCCAAATTTTCTCCATTTATCAACCGGCCCGTATCGATTGCCAAGGGTAAGCTTTACTCTCTCCCTTTTAATATGCTGACGTTTAACCAGTTATGGGGCGTAACTAGCCCTCTAGAGGCAAAAAAAATAATTGAAAAAGAACGCATTGCCTTTGACCGCGACCCAAAGAACTTGGAGGAACAGGCGCTTTGCCTAGTCGGCCCAACCATCTATAACTTACTGATCAGGGGGTATACGAAAAAGCAATGGGATAAAGACCCGAAAGAACTACCAGCATGGATAATAAAGCGGCTTCCACTAAGATTTACTTATGATAATAACTACTTTGACGATACTTACCAAGGTATACCAGAGGGTGGATATACTAGGATGATAGAGAATCTCCTTAACGGAATTAGAACAGATACTAAAGTTGACTTTTTGCACAAAAGGTATGAATTGTCATCTATGGCGCGCAATATTATTTATACCGGAGCGTTGGACGAATTTTTCGATTATGACATTGGAGTTCTTGAGTATAGAGGGCTGCGCTTTGAGAATCAACTAATAGAATCCGATAATGTGTTAGGCAATGCAGTCGTTAATTTTGCGGATGAAGAGGTGCCTTATACTAGAAAAATTGAACATCGACATTTCGCTGTAACAAGAGCCCCTGTTTCCATAGTAACTCATGAGTACCCGCAAGCGTGGCGCCCTGGAGAAATCCCTTTCTACCCAATAAATAGTCCGATCAATATGAATTTGCATGAAAAATACCTGCAACGATTTAACAGAAACGAGGGATGCTTTTGCGGGGGCAGACTTGCCGATTACAAATACTACGACATGCACCAAGTTGTTGGGGCGGCTATGCAATTTGTAGATAGATTGAGCGTGAAATAGCATTCGATGTTATGTAATTGCTTCCGTAATGGGCCTTTTGGCATCAAGCCCCCGGATGGATCACGTCGCCGGTTTCATGCTTCCGTCCGTGGTCGGGTAACTCCTCACCGGGCTGGCTGAGCGCGTGGCGCCGGCTCGGCGTTTTGCGCATTGGAGGTGGTTGTTGCTCTGGTGTTGCGTTGCGGGGCGGGACATGAGTCAAAGGCGGATGACGGTTCCGCCGCGCTATCGCCTCACTGACGCCGAGAAGGACGCCCTGCTGATCGAGCAGGCGGCGCTGATTGCGCGCCTGGCGGCGCGGCTTGCCGAACTGGAGGCGTTGCTCGGCAAGCCGAAGAAGACCTCAGCGAACTCCCACATCCCGCCCTCGCAGGATGGCCCCGGGAGCAAGGCCCGCAAGGCAAAGCGGCCGCGCAAACCGCGGCCGTCCCGTCCCGGTGTCGCGCGGCCGCTCGCGCCCCATCCCGATCGCACGGAGCGCCGTCTCGCCGAGGAATGCCCGCATTGCCAAACGGCGTTGTCGGCGGCGGGACAGCGCTGCCGGCATCGCTATGACCACGTCGACCTGCCCGAAATCCGCCCGGTGGTGACGCGGGTCGAGCTGTTCGGCGGCCGCTGCGGTTCGTGCGGACGGCGCTACCGGGCCGAGCCGCCCGCGACCATGCCGCCAGCCAGGTGAGGAGTTACACGGCCGGACTTGAAGGACAGCACGCTGGCCCAGTATCGCACCAAGGCCGAGCGGCGGCTCGATCAGCTACTGGGCATGCCGACCGTCACCGAGGCCGGAGCCGAGCTGCTGCGCCAGACCAAACGCTGGCGCTCCCAGTTCTTCACCTTCCTCACCGACCGCGCCGTGCCGCCGACCACGGATGATGTTGAGAAGTGCAAATCGTCGTGCCGATCGATGCGGTCGGCGCATGGCGTCGACCGCATGCTGGCCAGAGGCCGGATGACGAAGCCGGGGTCAAGGCCGCAGCCGCGCGTCAGCGCGGGGCCGCCGAGCGGCCGCCTTGACGCCGGGGGCGTCATCCGGCATGCCCCGATGGTCGGTCCTTCCAGGCGTCCACCATCCGTTCATAGGCGCGTTCGGAATTAGGATTTTGGCATCCATACGGGTGCTTCGCCAATGGATTTCCCCTTAAATTTGTAAATTTCAAAAATTACTGTTAAGACACGCTCGGCCATTCCGCCAAGTATACCAGCAGATGCCCGAGTTGGGTGATCACAAAATATCACGCGCCCATTGCCTTCAATTTGCCTTTTCACCGAAAAAAGCACACCAAAAAGACTATCCATGATAGCGGTAAATATTTCCCACTTTGTAATAAAAATATTGCATAGCCTAGGCAGTATAATGCCGCGCGGACTTTCCAGAGTTTGCTTTATGATATTTTTGTATTCTGGGAACATAACATTCAGCTCATTCTCCATGATGGACCAGTACTCTCTCATTTCTGATGCTTTCCACCAATTTGTGTACAACCACTGATCTTTAAGTGAGCACGGCAGCAGTGTGGGAGGTTGAGTTATGATATCAAACTTCTTAAGCATATCGCTTAGCACTCTCCCGTCAATAATTGTTTCAAAACTATCCATATAGTTTGTATTATCATAATATAGATTGAAGATAGGGTATCTTCTATAATGGCAGAAGCCTACAAATTCGCTAGGAGCATAATTTTTCCATACCCAATACATTGCCGTGAGTTCGCCAAACAACTTGTTTAGCTCAGAAATAGAATCTCCTGTATCGTCTCCTGGAAAGCCAATGCTCCCATCATTAATTTTCTTTCCAGCATGTATTGGTGAAAATACTTTGCTGCCTATTGAAAGAGGAGCTGGAGCTTGTTTGTGAAATGCTGACCATATGATAATGTCTTCAGTTACATCTTTCCCGGCGTAAACCTTATCTTCCAGTAAGTTATCAACATATTCATTCCATCTGAATGAAAATGCTGATGACGAATAGTATTCGTGCCGACCAAACCAAGCGCATGCTGAATTAAATGCTCTGTATTCTATGCTTCCATGGCTCAGTATCCCATTAACTATAGAATTAGCTTCATCAAGTCTGAAAAAATTTTCAGACTTTATACCGAAATTTCTCGTTATAACCCGGATTATACCAGCTTTTGATTGAAGAGGATTTTCTGACAGCATTCCAGACATAGAATAAAAATATATAGCATCATGGATCTTGCCGCACTTCTCAAACAACTCAGCAACATTAATTACTGCTTGACCAAGATATGGACTCCATATTTGTTTATTTATTATAGCAATGAGCTCGTCTCCTTTTTCTCTTGCCGCGACTTGGTTGCCGCTGTTGAGTTCAGCAGCTATGTTTTTAATGAAACTATTCAGCAACGGCCTTTCCTCTTCTTGGAAGAATGTGAGATTAAACTCATATTATCAGCCCTTATAATGGGGGTTCAAGGCGCTTGAAGCTATTATGAGATCTGTGCGTAGGTAGATGGAATAGGTGGACTGGTTCAACAACCAACGTCTGCTCGAACTCATCGAGCAGAATTCCTCTCACCGAGGCCGAAGCACACTGATCAGTCCCGGGAATGGCGGACACCCGAGATTGAGCTGGTCCCCGTTTCCCGGACAGT
>DASPMN010000034.1:0-4402 GCA_035627035.1 Minisyncoccota bacterium | reverse complement strand
AGCGGTATAATCTTCTATATGGATTACACTCGCGAACAGCTGAAAGAAATCTTCAAGGGCCTGCCAGAAGATTTGCGTGAAGCGATCGTTTCTTTCGAAACCGTGGACGCCGTCAATGAGATAGGGGACAAATACGACCTTCACATCGATCAAGTCGGGACACTAGGGGACGAAGTCGGCCGCGTCATGATCGGCGTCTCGTCATTCAAAGATTTCACTGTCAGACTTAAAGAAAAACTCAACATAGACAGCGAAAAAGCCCAAACTATCGCTCACGACGTTAACGTAAACATTTTCCTCAAGATCCGTGAAATCCTCAAAAAGAACCAATTAAACGACATCCTGGCTGACGCGCCAGAAGTTCCAGCCAACGAAATACCTCAAACCTCCCCCAAACCAACAACCGAAAGCCTCTTTGATCAAAAAATGGGAGCGCTCTACAACCTTCCTAAGGAAGACGTAGAAATTAAAGAGGGTAAAAAAGAAGAGAAGCGGCCATTTGATCCCTACCGGGAAATAGTCTAATTACCTCATGAACTTCCAAGTCCCACAATTTATCGAGGTCGAGGACAAGATTTTCGGCCCCCTGACGTTCAAACAGTTCATCTACCTTTCCGGCGGCGCCGGCGCGGCTTTTTTGGCTCATGCCTTCTTGCCGTTCTATTTGGAAATTATTCCCGTTATCGCCCTTATCGGCCTGTCGTTCCTGTTAGCCTTCTATAAATTCAACAAGCGGCCGTTCGTCATGCTTCTGGAATCAATGTTTAACTATTCTACTCACGGCAAATTTTATATCTGGCAACAAGACAAAAAAGCCATTGAAAGCAAACTGGCGGCCATCCAGCAAAACCCTGAACCTAAACAATCCCAAATAAGGATTCCTTCGCTTTCTAGCGGCCGCTTACAAGACCTGGCCTGGAGTTTAGACGTTCAAGAAACCATAAAATAATGCCCACCTCCGCCTCTAAAACCCAGGATTTCATTCCGATCCAGGAGATCCGCGACGACGTCGTCATCATGAAAGACGGCTCAATGCGCATGGTCGTTATTGTCTCGTCCATCAACTTTGCCTTGAAGTCACCCGATGAACAGATGGCTATCATCATTGAATTTCAAAATTTCCTAAATTCCTTGGACTTTTCCATCCAGATTGCCATCCAATCCCGCCGCTTAGACATCCGGGACTATATCATGAGCCTCGACGAACGCTTAAAGGAAGAAAACAACGAGCTGATCCAGATCCAGATCCGTGAATACATTGATTTCATTAAGAATTTCAACGATTCGACCAACATCATGACGAAGTCGTTTTTTATAACCGTGCCATATGTCCCTCCGCTCTACAACAAGAAGCAGGGGATACTGGGTTCGCTCTTGCCTGGGAAGAAAAAAGGGGGCGAACTGTTAAATGATTTCGCTGAAAGCAAAACTCAGCTTGAGCAGCGAGTGAATGTGGTTATCCAAGGGCTCAGCCGTGTCGGCGTCCGTTCTATCGTTCTGGGCACCGAAGAACTTGTCGAACTCTACTTTAAACTCTTCAACCCGGGAGAAAATTCGACGCCATCGCTCGAAGGCATCCAAGCCAACCAAATCGCCTAACATTAGCGCGCTTTCGATAATGTTTTAGTGTACAATATATTCATATGGCATTTTTTGGTCTCGGCAAAAAAACAGAGGAGCGGAAGCAGCCGGACATTCTGGCGCCGATCCTGCCAAAAGATATTTATGAGATGGGCGTTCTCGATCTCGTAGACATCATCGCGCCGGCCGCGCTACGGATCAGCCCAAAAAACCTCTATCTAGGAGAGAAGGTCGCCCGCACCCTGTTTATTATTTCGTATCCGCGCTATCTGTCGGAAGGTTGGCTTTCGCCGGTTATCAACTTGGACCGCATTTTCGATATTTCGATCACCATTCATCCGATCGATACCTCGATAGCCCTGCGTCACCTCCAAAAGAAAGTCGCCGAAGTAGAAAGCCAGATCAGGACGCGCGAAGAAAAAGGCTTAGTCCGCGATCCGATTCTTGATATTGCTTACGAAGACATCGAGCGTTTGCGCGACCAACTCCAGCAAGCGCAGGAAAAAATATTCGATGTCGGCGTATATTTAACAATTTACGCTGACAGTACCGAAGAATTAGACAAAACCGAGGCCCAAATCCGTTCCAGCCTTGATGCGAAGCTGGTATATATCAAGCCGGCCGTCTTCCAACAGAAAGAGGGTTTTATGAGTACGGCACCGCTCGCCAACGACGAACTCCTAGTCAATTCAAAACTTAACTCGCCGCCATTGTCGAGCATGTTCCCTTTTGTTTCTTTCGACCTGACCTCTAACAAAGGCATCCTTTACGGCATTAATCGCCATAACTCTTCACTGGTGCTTTTCGATCGGTTTTCGCTTGAAAATTACAATTCCGTCATTTTCGCCAAATCCGGTTCCGGAAAGTCATACACCACCAAGCTTGAAATCGTCCGCAGCCTCATGTTTGACGTCGACGTCATCGTCATCGACCCGGAACGTGAATACGAATTCTTGGCTGACGCCGTCGGAGGCCGCTATTTCAACATCTCTCTGACATCGGAACACCACATGAATCCGTTCGACCTGCCGCCGCCAAGGGAAGACGAGTCGGCTTCTGACGTTCTCCGATCAAACATCATCAGCCTGGTAGGCCTTTTCCGTATCATGCTAGGCGGCCTTACTCCAGAAGAGGACTCGATCCTCGACAATGCAATCACGGAAACCTACGCTCTCAAAGACATCACGCCGGATGTTGATTTCTCCAACAAGCCAGCCCCACTGCTCTCCGACCTGGAGCTCGTATTGGCCGGCATGGAAGGAGGGGAATCGCTTGCTCAGCGTCTCCTAAAATATACCCAGGGCACCTGGGCCGGCTTCCTGAATAAGCCAACGAACGTTGATATCAACAAGAAATTCGTCGTCTTCTCGGTCCGAGACATGGAAGACGAGCTCAAACCGGTGGCCACTTATATCATCATGCACCATATCTGGAATACGGTCCGCCGCAGTCTCAGGAAGCGCCTAATGATCATCGACGAGGCTTGGTGGATGATGAAATCGGAAGATACGGCTTCTTTCTTGTTCTCCATCGTTAAACGAGGACGTAAGTATTATCTAGGAACCGCCACCATCACCCAGGACGTTGGGGACTTCCTAAGAAGCCCGTACGGCCTGCCAATCATTACGAACTCATCAATTCAGGTTCTCCTCAAACAATCTCCCGCCTCTATCGACCTCGTCCAAAAAACCTTCAATCTTACGGACGAAGAAAAATACCTCTTATTGGAATCCAATGTTGGAGAGGGGATCTTTTTTGCCGGCCTAAAGCACGTCGCAGTCAAGATTATCGCCTCGTACACCGAAGACCAGATCATCACTTCCGACCCTTCTCAGCTTCTGGCTATCCGCAAAGCCAAAGAAGATCTGGCGGAAACCCAGAAAAAATCTGGTAATATATAGCTATGAACCAACAACGAAGTTCCATAAGAAAAATCGCCCTCTGGTGCGCTTTTTCTATATTTTTTTGTTCCATAGGATTCAATCTCGCCGAAGCCTACAGCGATCCTGATAAGACCAGCGGCATTACGGCCGTAACCAGTCCGACCAATCCGAAAGCTCTGGACCAGGTAAAGATAACTCTCACGAGCAAGCTCTACTATCTCGACGTAAGCACTATTTCCTGGACTCTGAACGGCGAACTGAAGCAAAGAGACGTCGGGGCAAAGACTTTTACCTTTAATATGGGCCCAACCGGCAACAAGACACATATTGAGGCGGTCATAGAAACCCAAGACGGAGCGACTATTGAGAAAAAAATATCGCTAGAAGCAGGGGACGTTTCGCTTGTTTGGCAGGCCGACACGTACACGCCGCCAACCTACTTAGGAAAAGCTTTAGCAAGTCCTAAGAGTAAGACTACGGTTATGGCTTTCGCTAATTTTTTAGACGCGGCAGGCAACCAAATACCGTCCAAAGATCTAGTATATACCTGGAAACAAAACGGCAATGTCTTACCTAACGCTTCAGGCCTAGGACGCCAATCTCTTTCTTACGTGACTAATCCTTACAATCTTAAGACCATTATCGGTATCGAAATAAAGAATCCTAAGACAAATACTGTTATCGATCGGGAAATAACAATAGAAACCAAGCAGCCGCGCATAGTTTTCTATGAGGAGCGCCCGCTAAGCGGTACTGATTACAGCCGTGCCGTTAAAGATATTTTCGAAGTTACGAGCCCGATGGTCAGCCTAAGAGCAGAACCTTTCTTTTTTAATCAAACCGACATTTCAAGAGATCTACTGTCTTACAGCTGGTCTGTCGACAATAACGCTATCGGCAGCGGCAACAACAACGTCATCAATTTACAAGCGCCAGAA